>NZ_JANSIN010000009.1:0-78971 GCF_047462115.1 Synechococcus sp. R50.1
TTGACGATCTTCTCCGGCGTGTTCTGGTTGACCCAGTTCAAGGCTTGGCCAAAAGCCTCCATCGTCGCGTCCAATTTGGCGGCTTGTGACGGGAACACCTTGAGCTTACAGGATATGGTCAGGACTTGGCTCATAAGTCCATTGTACTTCATCAAAGCGCATTCCTCCCGGCACTGACCCTACGGGTACAGTGCGGGGCTCCTGCGATTTCTAGCTGAGGCTACAGGGATCCGGCTGCAGCAGAATCCCAGTGGGGGCAAACTGCGTCACCCAAAACTCTACATCCTGAAACTGGTGACGCAGGGTGTTGCGCACTTGGGCGGCCAGCTCCAGGCTGGGCATGATTCCGAAGACCGTTGGCCCCGACCCCGACATCAGGGATCCCAGGGCCCCCGCCGAGAGAAGAGCTTGGCGCAGTTCCCCTACAATCGCGTACTCCGGCAAAACCACCTGTTCCAAGTCATTGCGCAAACTCCTGGCTAACGCCGGCGGATCCTGACGGCTGAGAGCCGCCAACGCCTGCGGCAAGGTGGGCAGTGTGGGTTTGGGTAGGGCATCCCCTCCCAAGCTCCCCTGACGAGAACGAAAGGCTTGATAGGCCCAGGCGGTGGAAACCCCCAGGTGCTTGGGCTTGGCCAGCAGCACAGGGATCCCTTCCCAATCGGCCAGCGGCTCCAAAACTTCCCCGCGCCCGGTGGCCAGTTGCGTTCCCCCCTGGATACAGAAGGGAATGTCGGATCCCAAGCGGGCTGCCAAACTCTGCAACTCTCCCACCGTCAGGCCCAGCCCCCACAGTTGGTTCAACCCCACCAAAACCGCTGCCGCATCAGCCGAGCCCCCCGCCAAACCTGCTGCCACCGGAATGTGCTTTTCGATGTGAATCTCCACCCCGGCGGAAGAGTGACACTCTTTTTGCAGCAGCTCAGCCGCTCGATAGGCAAGGTTGCGGGCATCTGTGGGCACTTCTGGGCGATCGCAGGTGAGGTGGATCCCGTGAGGACGGCTCTTCAACTGCAGTCGATCCGCCAAATGAATGCTCTGCAACACCATCGCCACCTCTGAATACCCATCAGGACGGGAGCCGAGGATTTCCAGGTAGAGGTTGATCTTGGCGCGGGCAATCAGGGTACAGGCTTGCATGGGGCAAAAATCTGGGTCAGCAACAACTTTTCAACTCCCCTCAGCCTGTACAGACTTATCCGGGGAGATCTCCCAGCCTGATTCTAGCGGCAGTGGATCCCCTCTCTAGCTGCCAGAGCGAGGCCATGGCCCCAGCCACTCTCCACCGCGAAAGCGCCAGCGGGGAAACAAAATGCGCATCACCACCCAAGCGCTGAGGTAAAGGCAAACCCAGACCACACTGTAGTGGAGAATAAAATCTCCCAAATCAAACCGTTGTCTTGGGATATGAGGCAGACCCACCACCCTCAGGACTGTACCCAAAAAAAGCCCTTCCCAAATGCCGGCCAAAAGCTGAAGGATCCCAGGCCAATCGTGATCCCACATCCACCCCATCAGGTAGTTATAAACAACATCCCAAACACAGCCAAACAGACCTACGTAGAACAGCACCCAAAAATAGGTGAGGCTGCCGCCATGTCCAGTGATCCCAAAATAAAAGGGTAAACTTGCCAAAACACCAACGGTGGCCAATAAGAAAATGCGAGTTTGCCAGCGGCCAATCAGGGTCGGAGTCATCTTTTCCTCCAGCAGTTTTGCCTATCGAGATCATCAGGATCTATTTCGCTCCCGGTCTGTTTGAGAGAATCTTCTGGCCTTCACCCCCATCCGTTCTCCCTTTGGTATAGAAGAGTTGGGGATCAACGCAACACCCCTTTCACCAGGTTCAACGGGATGGGGAATAGCCATGATGTGTCGCCAACAATAGCGTTGATAACCATAAACATCCGGCAAAATCCAGGAGCGTTGCCCAATGTCGGCAAGCTAGGGGCTGATGTTTAGGGCCCACTTGCACCATTGCCACAGGGATCGGATCCCTTCTAAGCCTTTGACCCCCGGTGCCCGCAGTCGAGCCAGGTGTTCCACCGAGCGATGGGCACAGTACTGTAAACCCAAAAACGTATCCACCGGCGCATAGGGCCCGCCCAAGGTGATGATCCCAGCGGCGTACATTCGCCCATCCCGGTTGCGCATCTCCACCAGCTCAAAGTCGTTGGAGACATGCAAGCGCCCGTGAGGATTGAGGGGCAGGTTGTAGTGGGTAATTAGATCGTTGAGGAGAGGATTGGTCATGGGATCCGAAACCAAACCCGTACAGTCGATAACGAAATCGGCCTCCACCTTTAATTGCGTGTTGTTGTGGGTACCTCGAATGTAGGTTACCGGCTTACCCTTGTCGCCGGGAACCACCGACTCCACCTTGCCGAACACAATCGAGTACCAGCCCTCTCGCAACCCTTGCCGCACGATCCGCCGCCATTTCCGCCGACTTGCTGTCGTGGTGCCGCCCCAAGCTTCCAGCAGTTCGCGCCGTTCCAGGGGGGTCGCCGCTTCCAATTTGGCACGCAGAACTCCTCCCCAAGTGCCCTTGGGCCAGTTGAAGGGCTGAAACTCCCAATGGTTATCCACTGCCCGTTTGGCTCGTCCGAAGCGATTACCGCTTTTGGGCGCACGGCTCAGATGCACCACCGAGATGCGGGGGTTGACTTTGCGGGCTTCGTAAAGGCGTTCCATCACCTGAGAGGCGACGATCCCAAATCCCCGAATTAGGACGGTGCCACCTTGTTTCTCCAACTGCTCATAAACGTGATCATGAGGCTCATAGCCGTGTACCACCGATCTCAAATCTCCTGTTTTTTCGCGAAACTCCTGCAGGTCGTTGAGCAACTTGATGGCCGGATATCCAGTTGCCAAATGGAGATACTTGGCCACCATAAAACGGTGATCCGTATGGCCGGGCCGCGTTGCCGAATAGGCCACCACATATCGCCCATCCTCCGTTTTGCGAATGGCGCGAATATGGCCGTAACACAACATTTGCTCCCAACCAATTCGGGCTGCCTCCCGATCCATTGAGGCAAATACATCCCCCGCCCGCGGCGTATAGGTATCTGCCAACAAGGGCTCACTAAATACCTGCCACAAAAAGCCGAATGCTTCCAACAATCGGCCGGAGAAAAAGGAACGCCAAGCATCCCGCAGAGCATAGCCAGGCCAGCCCCAAATGTTGTCTGGACAAGAATCGGAGCCAGAGCGAATTCGCTTCCAGCGGGGGATCTGGCAGTTGGTCAAAAGCCGTTCATACCGTTCGTAGGGTTTGCGGGCAATGCTGATGACGCGGATGTGTTCCGGTCTGACCCCGTAGATGCGCAGGGTATCCACCCAGACAAAGCTGCCGATACCGCCGCCCAAGGCCAAATAGAGGGTCTCCTCCACAGGCAGTCCGGTGGCTTTGAGGGCGCTCAGGGCAATTTGCTCGGCTCGAAACAAATCCGGCGGGGGAAAATCCGAGCCAGCCCGCACTTCAGGAAGCTGCTCTGGGGCGAAAACCACCGTGGAAGCCGGGGGAACCTCAAATGCAGTGTCGGGTTGGGTGGCCGGGCGAATCAGTTCGGTGCGCGGCTCCAGCAAAAGAGTAGGGGTGGCGGTCAGAAGGGTGGCATTGGGATCCCTGGGGGACACCAAACCCACGGTGATGCTGTAGGGGCCAAGCTCCACCACTTCTCCCCCCTGGAGCACCCGGCGTGCCTGACGGATTTTTTCCCCATTGATGCGGCTGCCGTTGGCACTGCGATCTTCATAGATGACCTGGCCATCCTCACCGAGATAGACGAGGGCGTGATAACGGGAGATCTCCTGGCTGGCAAACACAGCCCGCGCCACTTCTCGACCTTGCCATTCCTGTGGCAATTGGGCCAGCTCCCTGCCCAAGGCAAGAGGCAATGGAAAAATCAGCTCCTGCTGTTCTTCGGTGATGGGATCTTCCCAGCTCAGTTGAATTTGCATAGCTTCTGCTTACCTTTACAAATACAAAGATCATGAAGAGGCCATTGAGAAAACACAGAACAGCGCGACCTCACAGGTCACTTTTGGTTTGCCCGGGATCCCTTTTTTCTATCCCCCACGGACTTGGATCAGCCACTGGGATCTGTAAGAAGAATTAAGAAGAATAGAAAGGGTTGGTCCTCTAGAGAGGAGGTTGTGGGGCTTTGCCAGCTTCTGGAGGAGGGATCACCAAGGTAGCGCTCAAGACCAAATGTCCACAGTAGGGACAATTCTGACCCTGATATTCTGGGGGCAGGTAGTGAGGGTTTTCCAGGCGGCTGCACTTAACCTTGAGGGTGTCCAAAGTGCCGCGGCTGAGGAGATCCCCCTGATCCTTCCTGGCAACTTCTATGGACTTCACCCTCAGCACAATGTGCCCCAACTGAATTTGGCTATTGGCCTCAAGCGCAGGCTCCTCCTGAATCATTTTTCGGCCATTCACCCAGACAGGGTTGGGCTGCTTAGGAGGCAAACGATCCCGAGTTAAGTTGCGAATGTGAAAGTTTAAGGTTTTGGGATCAAAATAAAGCCCGGCGTGAACTCCTGAGACCGAGCGAGTTGGGTCATTGAGCACCACATCACAGCTGGGATCCCGTCCAATGGTAACCAGCTTGGAGGGAACAGGCGAAACCGTTTGCGATCGGCGCCGGTCGGCCTCGGTCCATTCTAAAGTGAGTTGACACACGATCCCATTCTCCACAGTTCAGCGCCTCCATTCCCTAGATCGGCTTCAGCATATCGAAAGGTCAGCTTGGGGAAAGCAGAAGATGTCTTTTTCGTCAAAATTGTTATCTTTTTGGATAACTATAACCTACTCCCCTGACCAAAGGCTTGCGCTGATCCGGATCACCTGAGTTGGGATCTCCGAGTTACATTCCTGCTGGAGACCGTGCCCAAACGCTCCGCGCCGCTTCCGCGACCACCCTCAGCTCCTCTTCCAGAGGGAGAGGGGAGCCAGACGGAAAGGTTTCATTCATGATGTTTAGACCATGATGTTTAGAGTGACTACATACTCGACTTTATCCCCACCCGATTTGAAGCAACAAAACTCGATCTCCTCAGGAACGGCGAGGCCGTTCAAGTTTGACCGAGGTGGCCTGATCCCTTGGCCGGAAGCCTCAGAAATCCACCTGAGAGATAGGGCCTAGAGTGAGTTTTGAGTTTCTGGGGATCCTGCAAGACTAGTATCCTCTGTGTCTTTATCCAAACCGTTTTCAAAGCACTCCGGTAAATGGGAAACTGCCGCTGCCCAGCCGCTCCTGCCGATCGAACACACTGATGGTGAGCTGATGGGATCCCGTTTGAGTGAGGGTAAAGCGATTCTGGGTCAGGGTCAGCCCTGTAACGGTGCAGGTGGTCGCCCCAACGAAGCAGCCGGGCAACTGAGCAGCATCAAAAGCTCCCAGGGTTACGAAATTGCCCAGTGGGGTGGTGACGGAAGCCAAAAAGGCGTTGGAACCCCGGATCCCGGCAGGGGCCTCTACCCGGAAAGACACCACAAAGGTTGGAGTTTGCCCCACCAAGACGGTGCGCGGAGAGAGATCGGTAATGGTGAGGGATGGAGCAGGTATGGGAGGCGGCAGGGGCAGAAGATCGCTGCTGCCGGTCGTGCCCCCACACCCCACCAGAACACTGCTCAGCAGCACCAGCAATGGGATCCGTTCATGCCTTCGCTGCATGGTTTTCCTCCACTCCAAAAGGTCTTCTTTTTTTGAGCTTATTGTCTAGAGTTTGTCTCCACCAAGCCAGCGGGCGGAAAGGAGAGAACCTGGCGAGAAGCAGCCTGGAATCCTTCGTCTATTCCCCTTGCAAAAGGTTTTGGCAAGCTGTGGCAATGGCCCAGTCCTCTTGGGCTGAGATCACCAGAACCCGCACCGGAGCATCCGAAGTGCTGATATCGCAGTTGCGGGGGGATCCGGCATTCAAAACCGGGTCGATCTGGATCCCTAAAAAACCTAGGTCTGCACAGGCTGCCGCCCGCACCGGTGCTGAGTTTTCCCCAATCCCCCCAGAAAACACCAGCGCATCCAGCCGATCTAAGCTCATGAGCATCGCCCCAATCTGGCTGCGCAGACGGTGGACAAACAGATCGAAAGCCAGCTCCGCCCGGGCATGGCCTGCCTCCATTGCCTCCAACACAACCCGCATATCGCTGCTTAGGCCGGAAACGCCCTTCAGCCCTGATTCTCGGTTCAAGATCCGATCCAGTTCATCCACACTCATGCCCTGGCGCAACTGATGGATCAAAATGCCCGGATCCACCGACCCCGACCGGGATCCCATCATCAAGCCCTCCAGAGGGGTATAGCCCATGGTGGTATCCACGCTTCTGCCCCCGCGAATAGCCGCCAACGAACAGCCGTTGCCCAGGTGACAGGTGATCAGCCGCAACTCTTCCAGGGGTCGGTTCAAGATCTCGGCAGCGCGACGGGCGCAATGCTCGTGGTTAATGCCATGAAACCCGTAGCGGCGGATCCCTTGTTCAGCCCAGGCATAGGGGAGGGGGTAGAGGGCTGCTGCCGGGGGCATTTGCTGGTGGAAGGCGGTGTCGAAAACGGCCACCTGAGGGATCCCGGGCAACAGTTGACTCAGCAGACGAATGCCGGCTAGCGCGGCAGGGTTGTGGGCTGGGGCCAAGGGGATCAGTTGCTCGATCGCCCTCTCCACCTCTGGCGTAATTAAGGTGGGCTGCCGGTACAGGGATCCCCCATGCACCACCCGATGGCCAACGCCGCCGATCTCAGCCGCCTGGGAGAGCAGGGATCCCTCCCCTTGCCAGAGGCTTTGAAACAGCGGGGCCAATTGGCCGATCCCCCTCTCAGGTGAAACGGAGGGAAAAGGTTCCCACCCACCGCCTCGCCGACGGGTCTGGATGAGGGCCTCCCCCGGCTTGTAGGTGAAATCCACCTGGGCTTGCCAGATGGGCGTGGCCTCCACCCTTCCCTCAACCGCCAGAAATAGGGAGGATTTGAGGCTGCTGGAACCGGCATTGACGACCAGAATATTCACAGCGTGTCTTCGTCGGCCTTCGCAAGGCTTATCGACTTCAAGCTAACGCTCAATCTCGACTTTGACTTCGGACTGCAACCGTTGGTAACACGCTCCAGCCTGGGCCTCCCCTAGGCAGTTTGCACTTGGCGCACCAACCCAGTCGCCCTCAGAGCAGCCAAAGCCCGATCCCGGTAACGGCCATAGCGCTCCTGCTTGTTGCGAAGCTTGCGCCCCTCCAAATCCGGCAACAGCCCAAAATTGGCCGGCATCGGCTGAAAGTGCCTGGGATCGGCGCTGCTGATGAACTGAAACAGGGATCCCATCATTGTTTCGGGGGGCAGCGTGATCAAGGGCAACCCCAGAGCCAGGCGGGCGGCGTTCTGTCCGGCCAACCATCCCCCTGCCACCGCGCAGGCATAGCCCTCGGTGCCCACCAACTGGCCGGCGGCAAACAGCGTGGGTCGGCGACGAAATTGCAAGGTCGGCCACAGAAGCTGGGGCGAATTCAAAAATGTATTGCGGTGCATCACCCCAAAGCGGACAAACTCCGCCTGTTCCAGGCCGGGGATGAGGCGAAAGACCCGCTGCTGTTCTCCCCATTTCAAGTTGGTTTGAAAGCCCACCAAGTTCCACAGCTGCCCTGCTTTGTCCTCTTGCCGCAACTGCACCACCGCGTAAGGACGGGATCCCGTGCGCGGATCCACCAGCCCCACCGGCTTCAAGGGGCCAAAACAGAGGGTGTCTTTGCCTCGTCGCGCCATTTCTTCAATCGGCAAGCAGCCCTCGAAAAACTTGCGTTCCTCTCGTTCAAAATCCTTGAGGGGTGCCTGCTCCGCCTCCACCAGTGCCTGCCAAAACCGTTCATACTCCGCCTCCGTCATGGGGCAGTTGAGATAGGCTGCCTCCCCCTTGTCGTAGCGGGAAGCCTGAAACACCACCGCCCGGTTCAAGGAATCCCCGGTAACAATGGGGCTAGAAGCATCGAAAAAGCTCAGGTACTCCAGGCCCGTAAAAGCTTGCAGCGCCTTGGCCAGGGGATCGCTGGTCAGAGGGCCGGTACAGAGGACGGCAATGCCTGCCGGGATCTCCGTTACTTCCTCCCGGCGCAGGGTGATGCGGGGATGGTTTTGAATGGCTTCCGTGAGAGCCTGGCTGAAGCGGGCCCGATCCACCGCCAATGCCCCTCCTGCCGGCACTGCATGGCAATCCGCTGTCGCGATCACCAGGGATCCCAGTTGTCGCAGTTCTTCCTTGAGTAGCCCTGCCGCCCGATCGCTGGCTGCAGCCCCAAAGGAGTTGCTGCACACCAGCTCCCCCAACTGATCGGTGTGATGGGCCGGGCTCTGACGCACGGGGCGCATCTCCGAAAGAATGACAGGCACTCCTAACTGGGCAATTTGCCAAGCGGCCTCTGTCCCCGCTAACCCCCCGCCCACAACATGGATGGGGGCGAAGGCTCCCGCTCGTGCAAGCGGGCTGCAAGCCCTTGGGTTAGTTGGAGGGTTCATCACAACCTCCGGGAGGGAAGAGAAGAATGGAGCGCACCCTGCTAGGGCCGGAAACGGCTCAGGTCAAACCCACTATGGTGACATACTCCCGCACTCATACTGACGCAAAGCACTCCGCGCTGCTAAAGCGAAAGAGTGTGCGCTTCTCGCTTCAACGGGGAGCTATCACAAGAACCCTCAGCGAGCAGACACGGAATGTCCCACCGCGTAGCTGTACCAGATTCCGGCAAAGCCGTTTTGTACAGCCAGGTTGATTATAGAACAAAGACCGCCTTTCATCCCGACCCTTACGCTGAGGCATAGCGCTCCGCGCCGCTAAAGTGGTTGCGTCGCGTTGCGTAGCAATAAGGAGGGCGGAGCTTCTGGGCGGATTAGCTAACCCTCAGCATGGCCCGACCTGCACGAGGCAAGTGACCCAGAGGCGGGATACGCTACTATAAGTACCCGCTGACACCCAGGATCCCGACCCATGACGGAAACGGCTGACCTTTGGCCACAGCTTTTGGGGCAGTTGCTGGATCGGCAATCTCTCAGCGAAGCCCAAGCTGAACAGTTAATGAACGGTTGGCTCCAGAACCAAGTGCCAGATGTGGTGTCGGGGGCGATTCTGGCGGCCCTGCAAGCCAAGGGTGTGAGCGCTGGTGAACTGGCCGGCATGGCACGAGTG
This sequence comes from Synechococcus sp. R50.1, assembly GCF_047462115.1. Classification (NCBI taxonomy): domain Bacteria; kingdom Bacillati; phylum Cyanobacteriota; class Cyanophyceae; order Synechococcales; family Synechococcaceae; genus Synechococcus; species Synechococcus sp. R50.1. The sequence continues at coordinate 9,172 of NZ_JANSIN010000009.1, forward strand.
CTACAGCGGGCTTCGCTGGGATCCCCGCTGGACTTGCCTCTCCTGGTGGATACCTGTGGCACCGGCGGCGATGGGGCCGGCACTTTTAACATTTCCACGGCGGTGGCCTTTGTGGTCAGTGCAGCCGGGATCCCGGTGGTTAAACATGGCAACCGTTCCGCCTCTGGCAAGGTTGGCTCGGCGGATGTGCTGGAGGCCCTGGGGGTGAACTTGGGGGCTGAGCCAGAGCGGGTGCGGGCGGCTGTGGCGGAAGTGGGCATCACCTTTTTGTTTGCTCCCCAGTGGCACCCGGCCATGCGGGCGGTGATCCCCTATCGGCGGGCCCTCAAGGTTCGCACCATTTTCAACCTGTTGGGGCCCTTGGTCAACCCCCTCTATCCCAACCGCCAGGTGATCGGGGTTTACGCCCAGGAGCTGGTGCCGGTAATGGCAGAGGCCCTGCGCCTGTTGGGACGGGAAGGGGCCATTGTGTTGCACAGCCGCGAAGGTCTCGACGAGGCCGGTCTGGATCAACCCACCGATCTGGGCATCCTGTCCGGTGGGCTGGTACGGACGGAAGTCTTGAACCCTGCAGATTACGAGCTGACCCTGGCACCCACCCAAGCTCTCAAGGGGGGGGATGTGGCGGAAAATGCCGCCATCCTCACCCAAGTTCTCCAGGGATCCGGGACGCCTGCCCAGCAGGATGTGGTGGCCTTGAATGCTGCTTTGGCCCTGCAGGTGGCCGGAGTGGCCCCCGATTGGAGAGCCGGGATCGCCCAAGCTCGCGAGATTCTCGCCAGGGGTGCCGCTTGGGATCGCTTGCAACAGCTGGTTCATTTTCTCAAGGCTTGATGCCGGTAGGAGCCCAGGAGAGGGCGACAGGGATCCCACCTGAGCCTAGGGCTAAAACTCCCGCCCTCGCCCAAAGGCCAGAACTTCATCCACCCCCAAGCGAGGCTTGCGCGGCAGGTTACCCGCTGCCGCATATCCAACCGCCAGCAGCATCACCGGCACGTAGCGGTCGGCAATGCCGAACTCCCGCTTTACCCCTTCCGGATCAAAGCCGATCATCGGCCCGCTCACCAAACCCTTGGCCTGAGCCGCGATCATCAGCGCCATGGCAGCCATCGCCCCAGAGCGAATCGCTTCATCCCGCGCCAAGGTGGGATTGTGGAGATAGGTTGCCTGGGCCATGTTCACCCAGCCTTCCGCTTTTTCGGGGGGGAGGATCCCGGCAGCAACGCTTCTTTGCACAATTTCAGGCAGTTTCTCATACCCCCGCAGATCCCCCAGGATGATAAACACCACCGATGCATCCGCCACCTTCTGTTGGTTATAGGCCAGAGATTTGAGGCGCTCTTTGTCTTCCGGGTCGGTGACCGCAACAAACCGCCAGTGCTGAATGTTGAAGGAAGAAGGAGCTTCCGTAGCATAAGCCACCAGCTCTCGGATCTCCGCTTCCGATAAACGGCGGCTGGGATCCAATTTGTCGGCGGAAATGCGCTCTTTCAGGGCAGTTAGGGCGTCCATAGGGATCCTCAAGTGTCGGTAGAAAGGCTGCTCCCCCCAAAGGTAGGGGCAGGATTGGCAAATGGCTATACATTCCGTGTTCAAACGGTCTGTCTTCTTTGTTATCTCCCTTTTATCCAGCCTGTGGCAACCGGGTGAGGCACAAACTGGGCCTTGGCAGGGCAGGCAAGCGGGATCCCTAACGCAAAGGCAGGTATGATGGAAAAACAAACTGGTCTCATCTGGGTCGCCCGGTTAATCGTCGGATTGGTGTGGTTGATGGGGAGAAGCAATCGGTGAACTTCGGTCGAGTGCTGACGGCCATGGTTACCCCCTTTACTGATGAGGGGGAGCTTAACTACGATGAGGCCGCTCGTTTGGCCGATTACTTGGCAACCCACGGCAGTGACGGCTTGGTGGTCTGTGGCACCACAGGCGAATCTCCCACCCTAACCTGGCAAGAGGAGTATGAGCTGTTCCGCGTGGTGCGAGATGCCGTAGCCGGTCGGGCTAAGGTGATCGCCGGGACGGGATCCAACTCCACCCGTGAGGCCATTGAAGCCACAAAAAAGGCCGCTCAACTCGGTTTGGATGGCTCTCTGCAGGTGGTGCCCTACTACAACAAGCCTACCCAGGCCGGCCTTTATGAGCACTTCAAGGCCATCGCCCAAGCCAGTGACCTGCCCATCTTGCTCTACAACATTCCCAGTCGGACAGGGGCCAGTTTACAGCCGGAGACTGTAGCCCAATTAGCAGAATTGGAAACGGTTGTCGCCATCAAAGAAGCCAGTGGTATGATGGATGTAGCTTCGGAAATTCGGCGACTCACTCCCTCGCGTTTCGCCATCTATTCGGGGGATGACTCTCTGACGTTGCCGCTCCTATCTTTGGGGGGGAGCGGGGTGGTCAGTGTAGCCAGCCACCTGGTTGGGTTGCAGTTGCAGGAGCTGATCCAGAGCTACATCAGGGGGCAACACGGTCAAGCTTTGGCCCACCACCTGCGCCTGTTTCCGTTGTTCAAGGTTTTATTCATCGAGACCAACCCAGTTCCAATTAAGGCCGCATTGGAGATGCAGGGTTGGCGAGTGGGTCGGGCGCGCCTTCCCCTAGCGCCTCTACAGCCCAGTTCTCTGCAGGTTTTGCGACAGGTGCTTGAAGAGATGGGCCTACTGGCTGAATCGAAGGGATCCGAACAAATGGCGACGAAAGTTTCATGATTGCATTTTTAGGCTTTGCTTCTGCCATGACCACGGTTTTCAGGGGTTTGCAAGGGGCTCTTTTGTGGCGTTTGACCTGTGGGTAAGTGGCTTTTTCCCCGAAAAGCTCTTTCCCAGCTTGGGAAGCAAATAAGTTGCGGCGGCTGAGTTCAGCTTTCACCCACAGCCTTGTTGGGGATAGCTTGTGCCCATTTCTGTTTTTGTTTTTTTACTGTTGAGGATCTAAACCCATATGCCAACACCACGTTCTTCAGTTGCTTCTCGTTCTGTAATCCCACAATCCACCTCTTCCGTTCAGATGATTCCGCTGGGCGGCGAGCGGGAGATCGGCAAAAACACATGGGCCTTCCGCTACGAGGACGACATTATCCTCTTGGATGCCGGTTTGGCTTTTCCCGATGAGAGCATGCACGGCGTGAACATCGTGCTGCCGGACATGACCTACATCAAGCAAAACCGCGACAAAGTGCGGGGGATGGTGGTTACCCACGGCCACGAAGATCACATCGGTGGCATCCCGTATCACCTGCGGGAATTTGATATTCCGGTCATCTACGGCCCCAGATTGGCGCTGGCGCTGCTGGAAGAGAAATTGCGGGAAGTGGGCCTGCTCAACCGCACAGAGCTGCGTCCTGTTGGCCCCCGTGAAATCGTTCCCTTGAGTAAGCACTTTTTTGCCGAATTCATTCGCAACACCCACTCTTTTGCCGATAGCTTTACGGTGGCTCTGCACACGCCTGTGGGCGTCATTATTCAGACCGGCGACTTTAAGATCGACCATACCCCCGTGGATGGGGAGTACTTCGACCTGCAGCGGTTGGCCGAACATGGGGAAAAGGGAGTGCTCTGCCTGATCAGCGACTCCACCAACGCGGAAGTGCCGGGGTTCACCCCCTCTGAAGCCTCAGTGGTGCCCGGTCTCACCAAGGCCATTGCGGGAGCCAAGGGACGGGTGATCATCACCACCTTTGCTTCTTCGGTACATCGTCTCAACTTGGTGCTGCAGATCGCCGAACAGCAAGGTCGGGTGGTGTCTCTGCTGGGCCGCTCCATGCTAAACGTGGTGGCTCATGCGCGGCGCTTGGGCTACATCCGCTGCAAGGACGAGACGCTGCAGCCGATGCATGTGATCAACAGCCTGCCGGATGACCGGGTGATCATCCTCACCACCGGATCCCAGGGAGAACCGCTGGCTGCTCTTACCCGCATCGCCAACGGTGAGCACCCGCAGTTGCAAATCAAGCCAGGAGACACGGTGGTGTGGTCGGCCAACCCGATCCCTGGCAACACGATCGCAGTCTCGCGGGTCATTGACAAGCTAATGGAGCTGGGAGCCAATGTCATTTACGGCAAAGACAAGGGCCTGCACGTTTCCGGCCACGGCTGCCAGGAAGACCAGAAGCTGATGATTGCCCTCACCCGCCCCAAGTTCTTCGTTCCCACCCACGGGGAATACCGCATGCTGGTCAAGCACGCCGAAACCGCCATGAGCATGGGGATCCCGCGGGAAAACATTGTAATCATCGACAACGGCGATGTGGTGGAGGTGAACCGGGAGCGCATTGCCATCACGGGCCGCGTCCCCTCTGGCCTGCAGATGATCGCCGCTTCCCACGATGGAGTGGTGATGGATGAGATGATGCAGGAGCGGCAGCAGATCGCCAAAGATGGCATGGTGACGGTGGTGATCAGCCTGGACGGCAGCGGCCAGTTGCTCTGCACCCCGCAGGTGCAAACCTTTGGCTTGGCGGGGGAAGGGAACCAACTCAAGGGATCCGACCTGAAACCCCTTCTGGAGAACACCCTTCGGCAAGCGTGGCCCCAATTTGCTCGCTCGCTGGAGCGGGGCAGCCTGGACATCGACTGGGCCGGCCTTAAGGGCGAAGTGGAGCGGGTGGTGCGCCGTTTCTTGCGAGAACAATTGCCCGGCAAGCCCACGGTGGCGGTTTTTGTGCAATCCCCTGAAGAGGAGTCTGTGTCTTCCCTGAGCGTGGAAACCCAACCGGAGCCGGTAGCGGGTGCTCTGGGCCGGCGGCGGCGTTCCTCGGCAGCGGTAGCTGCTTCCTAAAACTGGCCCGTTCTCCGTGGCTGGATCGTCTAAGCGCCTTTGGGATCCCTTGCCGAGCGCAAGGATCCTTCCTGTTGTGCCGGCTTGTATCCATCCGTGAGAAAACTGCGGAGGGCAGACTCTGCCGCCGCATCTGGTTGCAGGGATCCCACCTCGCTAAAGGGAGGGCAGCGGGTTTGGGGAGGGAGCGGTTGCCGAAGGGCGCTCAAGAAGGCATCGGCCAAATCGGCGTAGCCCCGGTCGTTGGGGTGAAAGCCGTCGGCCAGCGGGCCGGGAAAGAAGGACTCGCGTCGGTAGGAGCGGGGATCGCAGAGCAAGTCCACCACTGGGATCCCCTGTTGGCTTAAGGGGTTGATGGCCCGTTGCGTGAGGCCAACCGAGATCAGGGAGAGCAGTTGGCGCACGCTGCTGGGTTGCTGCTGACCCAGAGGGATCAGGGCGAAGTTGGGCAGGTTGGCCACCGCCAGGCGAGCTTGAGGGGCACGGGCACGCACCGCTTGCAGCAGGGTTTGGTAATCGGCGGCGAATTGTCGGATCTGCTGATCGACGAAGGGCAAGGGATCCTCACCTCGGAGAGCCTGTTGAGCTGCTGCCAGAGCGATGGCGTTGGTATCGTTTCCGCCCACCCAAATGGTGATCAGGGTGGCATCGGGGGGAATGCGCGGCACTTGGTCCTGCAGCAAATTGGCCGGGATCCCCTGCCTCAGGGCTTGAATGGCGGGGCTGAGCACCGCTCCCGAACGGCCCAAATTGACCAGCTCAACCGGGGCCGGCAAAGACCGGGCCAGGCGGGGCACATAGCCCGTTCCATTGGGGCAGTCCAACGGCTCTGAGCGCTGGGGTCGAGTGCTGGCGGCGTTGGCTGGGCCATCACAGGAAATGGAGGCGTTGTAGCCAACGGCATCGCTGGCTCCCAGGGCAACGTAGCGGGTGAGGGTGGGTGGGCTGGGCACAACAGGGGATCCAGAACTGGCAGAGCAGCCGGTTAGCCCCAAACTGAGTATCAAAATCAGCAGGGAGAGGAGGAACACCCAGCTGTCTTGTTGTCTTGGAGTCGAGTTTTCTGGGGTTCGGGTGCTGGCATCCTTTGCAGAGAGAGGCATGGGAAAGCGGGCATAGATAGGGCGAGGCGGGAAGCACCCCCAGACAGGCTAGCCAAGGATCCCAAAATTGGCGAGGTATGGTGGGAGTATGCCGCTACGGTTTTGCAAGTCCCGCACCTACCACGATCCCCTGCATGGCGCCATCAGCCTGAATGGAGGGGACGCGGTTGAGGCTCTGCTCATTCGCCTGATCGATACACCGGCCTTTCAGCGGCTGCGCCGCATTCGCCAGTTGGACACGGCCTTTTTTACCTTCCACGGGGCAGAGGGATCCCGCTTTACCCATTCGGTGGGGGTGCTGCAGGTAACGCGGCGGCTGTTCGACAAATTGGCCCATCGCCACCCGGAGCTGCGTCCCTATCGGGCGGTAACCTTGGCCTCGGCTCTGCTGCACGACATTGGCCATGCCCCTTTTAGCCATGCCGGGGAAGAGATCTTCGGCTGCCGGCACGAGGTTTGGACGGCCCGCATTCTCCGGGAGGATCCCCAGGTGAGGACGCTGCTGGCGGAGTTTGATTCCCAACTGCCGGCCCAGATGCAGCAAGTGCTGCAGAAGCAGTTTCCCCTGCCGCTGGTGGGGCAACTCATCTCCAGCCAACTGGACTGCGACCGCTTCGATTACCTGATGCGGGATAGCCTGCTCACGGGTGCCCAATACGGCCACCTGGACTTGGATCGCATCCTAACGGTGCTGGATTATGACCCGGAGACGGGATCCCTGTCCATCCCCGCCCGCAAAGGCCTGGGGGCCATCGAGCACTACCTGGTGGTGCGCTATTTCATGTACACCCAGGTGTACCAGCACCCCAAGAGCCTCTGTGCCCGTTTTATCTTGGAGCGGCTATTCAGGCGGGCAGAGGCGCTCCTGCAAAGGGGGGAGATTGAGCTGGATCCCATCCTCAGCGCTTGGTGCTGGGCCTCGCTGGCGGCTCAAAAAGGGGATCCCTTCGAGTTGCCGCTCCCCCTCTACTTGGCTGCCGACGATATCATCTTCAGCTACCCCATGCGCCTCTGGGCCATGTCGGGGAAGGATCCCATCTTGGCGGATCTGTCGCGGCGCTACTTGGAGCGGGATTTGTTCAAGGCCCGCAACATTACCCAGTTGTCTGAGGAACAACGCCAAACCCTGGTGGCCGCCGTGCAGGCCAAAATGCTGCAGGACGGGCTGGATCCTGAGAGTTACTTGGGCATCCGCTCTGCCCATGTCCAGGGCTATAGCTTTTATGACCAAGGGATCCAGCTCAAAACCGAGCGTGGCTATGAAGAAATTGCCCATCTTTCCCCTTTGGTGCGTGCCTTGGTGGAAACCCAGCGCCAGGTCTGGCTAATCTTTCCCCGGCCCTATGGCGATATCGTAGAGGGGGTTTTGTCTGCCTAGAAAATCATTGGGCCATCCCAGAGCTAGAGCATTAGAGGTGGGAATCTGTTCCTGAGCACATCTAAACAACGAGGGAAGCAGGAGTGGGGATCCGAGAAATCCTAACGGGGGTATTGTCCTTAACAGCTTTGGCGATTGCCCTAGTGGCTCTGCAACTGAGGCGAGCGTTGCGGGCTTCCCCCTGGCTGAGGGATCCCCCGGCGGAACAGGCAGGGGAAATCGCGGCCGGGATGGAGCGGCTGGCGGTGATCGTGCCCGCCTACAACGAGGCGGAGAACGTGGTGGGCTGCCTGAGCAGCATTCTGGACAGCACCTCTGCCCCTTTACAGGTGTGGTTGGTGGACGATGAATCCACGGATGCCACCTGGGAGCTGGCCCAAGCCCTGGCTGCCGAACGGCAAGATCCGCGCCTACACCTGCTCAAGGGGGATCCCCGTCCCAAAGGCCAAAGGTGGGTGGGCAAAAACTGGGCCTGTGCCCAAGCCGTCGCCCGCGTAGAAGCCGACTACTTGCTGTTTCTGGATTGCGACGTGCGGCTGGGATCCGGTGCCATTGAAGCGGCCTTAGGACATTTGCTGGCAAGCGGCAGCGGCTTGGTGAGTGTAGGGCCGCAATTGGTGTGCGGTTGCCTAGCGGAGTGGCTGGTGCAACCCATCATGATGACCATCCTGGCGGTGGGTTACAACTTTGCCGCCGTGAACGATCCCGACAACCCCAAAGCCTTTGCCTTTGGTCCCTTCCTGCTGTTTCGGCGCTCTGCCTACGAGCAAGTTGGCGGGCACGCCGGAGTGGCCGATGTGGTGATCGAGGATGTGGCCCTGGGGCAACGGATCAAAGCCCAGGGGTTGGGCCTGCGGATTTGCCTGGGAGGGCCGCGGGTGCGCAGCCGCATGTATGCCAACGGGGCTGCCCTTTGGGAAGGGTGGACCAAAAACTGGTTCCTGGGCCTGGAGCGCAACTGGGCCTTGGCGGTGTTGGCAATGGGTACGGTCTTGGGGATCTGCAGCTTGCCCTGGTTGGGGGTGATCCTGGCTGGGGCTACGGGATCCCTGGAGGTGCTGTTGGCCAGCTTGGCAGGGATCCTGGCCCAATTGGCCATCCGGCTTCTGCTCCGGCATTGGGCGCATCTGCCCCTCTGCTACTGGTGGCTAACGGCAGTGGGGGGTTGGGCGACAGCGGCCATCATCTTGGCTTCGGCCATCCGCACCACCACCGGCCGCAACTGGACTTGGCGGGGCCGTTCTCTCGCCGTCCACTGACCGGAGTGCGCCAACACCCCAGAAATGGTACAAGAACATGGTCTAATGGGGGATGTTCGGAAAACAGGCAAGCTGGGTTTAGAAACAGCGGAATAGCACACCATGCAGGCTCTGGTCATCGGATCTGGGGGGCGAGAACACGCTCTGGCCTGGAAGCTGTTGCAGTCTCCCCAGGTTACTCGGATCTACTGTGCCCCCGGCAACGGCGGCATGCAGCAGCTGCCCCGCTGTCAATCCGTGGCTTTGGCGGCTACCGACATTGAAGGCCTGGTGCGGTTTGCTACCGTACAAGGGATCCGCCTGACGGTGGTAGGGCCAGAGCTGCCCTTGGTGCAGGGGATCGTGGACGCCTTCCAGGCAGCAGGGTTGCCCATTTTCGGGCCTAGCCGCGCCGCTGCCCAACTGGAAGGAAGCAAACTCTGGGCTAAGCAATTGATGCAAGAGGCGGGGATCCCGACTGCTCGCGCTACCGGCTTTGCTGAGCTATCTGCCGCTGTGGCCTATCTCGACTCCCAGAGTTTCCCAGTGGTCATCAAAAAAGACGGACTGGCTGCCGGCAAGGGGGTAACCGTTGCCCAAAACCGGGAAGAAGCCGTGCAAGCCCTGGAAGCAGCCCTGGCCAAGCCGGGCGATCAGGTGCTGATCGAGGAGTTTATCCCCGGCCAGGAGGTGTCGGTTTTGGCTCTAACCGATGGCCAGATCTGTGTGCTGCTGCCACCTGCCCAGGACTACAAGCGCCTTGGCGAGGGCGATACCGGCCCCAACACCGGCGGCATGGGAGCTCATGCCCCTGCCGATCACCTGGTCACTCCAGAAGGGTTGGCCCGCATCCAAACCCAGATCCTGGATCCCACCCTGGAGGCTTTGCAACGGCGGGGCATCCGCTACCAGGGGGTGATCTATGCCGGTTTGATGATCACGCCCAGTGGGGATCCCTACGTGTTGGAGTACAACTGCCGCTTTGGGGATCCCGAAGCTCAGGTCATCCTGCCCTTGCTGGAAAACCCTTTGGACGAGGTGCTGCTGGCCTGTATAGAAGGACGGCTGGCCCAAATCCAGCTCAAATGGAAACCCGGCTATGCCGCCTGCGTGGTGATGGCAGCCCCAGGCTATCCCGATGCCTACGAGCGAGGGATCCCCATCTCCGGCTTGGATGCAGCTGCCACCACGGGGGCGTTGGTGTTTCATGCGGGTACCCGCCAGGCAGGCAAGCAGCTCCTGAGCGATGGCGGGCGCGTTCTCTGTCTTACCGGCCAAGGGGCAACCCTATCCGAGGCCCTGCGCCAAGCCTACGCAGCTGTGGAGCAAGTGCAGTTTCCCAAGGCCTACTACCGTTCTGACATCGGCAGCCACGCCCTGGGGCCTGCCGTCCGCCGAGGAGTGATCCCTACCCCATAAAGCCATCCCTTGCCCTCTCAGCTGCAGCCGGATGGAAGAAGCCCCAGAGGGGTCGCTCCTCCAGGGCCCATAAAGCAGCTTTGAAAAAAGCTTTGATGCTTAGACGATAGCGCTTTCGGTAACAAGACGGCAACAGTGATATCAAAAGCTCAACTTTACTTTAGATTCCTTAACAATAGCCCTCTGCTTTGACTAGGCACGGATATTGCTGAGCTGAGTCTCTCCCCTCTCGAGGGGGATCCCCCATTAGCCCACTTGAACTGTTGCGGACCCGGATCCCCTAGAGCAGGCATTTCCTCTCCCAGGGTGGAAGAGGGGTTGGGGGTGGTCGTCTGGGGCAGCGCATGGCAGAGGAGACTATCTCTCTCAAATAGATTCAGAGTAACTGCAATCACCATCCCTCGCCATCTTCAGGCCAAACTCTCGCAGAGCGGGCAAGAAATTTTTGTTTTCGTGATGGGATCGGCTCAACTTCAGCAAGGCAAATCTCTGGATATCGTGCAAGTTTCTCCAGAAATCGAGGGCAAGCCGGATCCCCAGGTCTTGAGCTTTTTGTTGGACAGCCATTGGGATCTGGTTGGGATTTTGCCATTCAGGCTGGGGGTCAATGGGAATCTCTTGCGCCTCTTCGTGGCAGATGGAGCGAACCAAATGGCGCAGATGGTTGCGGAGTTCTTCTAGATCCTGTGGAGATTCAGAGGGCCAATCAACACACTTCCGCCGCTCTTCTAAGGAAAACTTGGCCCATTGATGGAGCTTGAGCTTGATCCCGCACAAATCCAGCTTTAGGCGCAAGGTCATGGGGATGCATCGCAGAGAGTCGGCAAAATCTTGCTCAAACTGAAACAGAGTCATGGGAACCTCGATTAGGAACCAAATCTAGAGTTGAGGGGATTGCTTGAGCGGTGGGTCGGCTTTCTCAAGAGCAACGGCACAGGCTTTTAATTCCGGCTGTCCGGAATCGGGACAACTGATGTCATGGGTAAGGGCATTACACTCGGCTTGTTCTGCCCAGAGGGATCCCCAGTGCATGGGCACAAACACTGTTCCAGGGGCGATGTTGGCAGTTATCTTGGCCGGGAAATAGGCCCGTCCGCGGGCAGAACGCACTTGAACCCAATCTCCATCTTGGAGGCCCAGCTTTTCCGCATCGCGAGGATGGATTTCAATAAAGGGTTGGGGGTGCATGTGCTTGATTTTTTCAATCCTGCCGGTACGGGTTTGGGTGTGCCAATGGCCGTAAAGCCTGCCCGTGGTTAATACGTGGGGAAACTGGGGATCCGGCGGCTCTGCTAGGCCACGGGAAGGGTGGGGGATAAAGCGGGCGCGGCCATCGGGGGTCGGGAAACGCCAATCTGTGTAGAGGCGAGTGGACTTAGGGGCCGAGGTTCTTTCTTTGGGATAAGGCCATTGCTGAGGGCCTTGTTCTGCCAAAAGGGCATGGCTGAGGCCGGAGTGATCGCAGAGGCGATTTGCGGTAAGGGCGGCAAATTCTGCATAAACCTCTGCCGCGGTTTGGAAGGAAAATTGCGCTTCAAAGCCCAACCTGCGCCCCACTTCAGCAAAGATCTCCCAATCGGGTCGGGCTTCGCCAGGGGGATCTCGAAAGGCTTGACAAAGGGTAACCCTGCGCTCGGAGTTGGTCATCACCCCGGTTTTCTCGCTCCACTGGCAGGCGGGCAAAAGCAAATGGGCATATTCTGCCGTTTCTGTAGGGTAATAAGCCTCTTGATAAACGGTAAAGGGAGACTTTTTCAGGGCTTTTTTAACCCGTTCCAGATCGGGGAAGCTCACCAAAGGATTGGTGGCCACAATCCAAAAGAACTGCAGGGATCCCGTCTCCAGAGCGGCAATCATCTCGGTGGCCCTCAGTCCTGGGTGGGGGGAGATGGAGCCGCCGGGCAAACCCCAAGCCTGCTCCACCTCTGCCCGATGCTGGGGCTGGCTCACCAGCCGATATCCCGGCAGCAGATGGGATAACCCCCCTGCCTCTCGACCGCCCATGGCATTGGGCTGGCCGGTCAAGGAAAAGGGGCCGGTCCCCGGTCGGCCAATTTGCCCAGTCAGGAGATGCAGGTTGATTAAGCTGGTGATCTTGGCGGTGCCCTCACTGGACTGGTTTAGGCCCATCGACCAAAGGGATAGAACTCTCTGGGATCCCTGCCAAAGCTTGGCTGCTTCGATCAAATCCTCGGTGGCAATTCCACAGCGCTGGGCTACAATCTGCGGCTCATAATCGGCCAGCAAAGCTGCATATTCGGCAAAACCTTGGGTGCAGCCCTCGATAAAATCGGTAGCCATTGATCCCCACTTCAACAGCAAATGGGCAATCCCATTGAAAAGATCGATATCCGTACCGGGGCGAATTTTTAAGTGGAGATCGGCAGCTTCTGCTGTCTGAGTGCGCCGGGGATCCACGACCACCATTTTGAGGGGGGATCCGGGCTTGTGCCGCTTCTTCAAGCGATTAAAAAGAATGGGGTGGCACTCGGCGGTGTTGGTGCCCACCAGAAAAGCCAGATTGCAGAGATCGAGATCCTCATAGCAGCAGGGGGGACCGTCGGATCCCAGGGATTGGGTGTAGGCCGAGACGGCTGAGGACATGCACAGGCGCGAGTTGGTGTCAAAATTATTGGTGCCCAGGCAGCCCTTAATGAGCTTTTGAGCAACGTAATAGTCTTCAGTGAGCAACTGCCCCGATCCATACATAGCCATGGAGTGAGGGTTGTCTTTGAGGCAGCGCAGCCGAGAAACCATCTCCTCAAAAGCCTGATCCCAAGAAATGCGACGAAAGGGCTGGCCCAAGCTCTCCCGAAACAGGGGAGAGAGCAGCCGATCTCGACCAACTGCCTCCAGAACCGTAGCCCCCTTTACACAGACCATCCCCAAGCTGGAAGGATGCTCCCGGTCGCCTCTCATTTTCCAGTCACCTGAGGCTGTCGAAACCGCCTCCAATCCACATCCCACACCGCAATAGGGACATAGGGTTTTGATGACAGCTTTTTCCGACTCCATCGCGGTCACCATGAGTTGGGATCCCTATTAAACGCCCAATTCTCTCGCATTTTGGATCCCTTAGCTGAGAAGAGCGGCAACTTGGATCTCCAAGCCAGGTAATACAACCTAGCTCTTGTCAGTGTCCTGTTCAGCTAGCCAAAGATGGCCATCTTGAGTTTGGATAAAAACGTATTTGCTTCTGGGAAAAATCAGCCAGACTTCCAGTACATCGGAGCTGAGATACTCTTGGGCTTTTAGGAAAATATCTTCTCCACAGTCGGTTGGAGAGAAGATCTCCTCAACCAGAGGATAGCTCCGTGGCAGTGTGGCAATATCCTCTCCAAATTGCTGGATTAAATCTGGAGATGAGTAGGCAGCATCAGGTCTTCTGACTCTGCCTTTGGTTTGGCCGGGAGCCTTCACCAAAACCATACCCCCCAATGGCTGACATTCAACATAACCGAGCCAACGGAAGAGAAGTCGGGTTTGGATCTTGGCATGCACTAAGGTTTGCCCCACTTTCTCCACAATGTAGCCATCTACCCATTCGGTTTGGGCAACTGGATTGGCCAGATAGTCGGCAAGGGTTTTGGGCAAGCTAGAGACCCGCTCCTCCATTGGGAGATCGGTTGGAACTACCTGAACCGGAGCAGTGGCCATCAACTTCCCTCTCCAAGTATTTTGAACCCTAGCTCAATCCCCTCCATGGGCAAAGCGGCGATAGAGGAAGTCAAGGGCGCGGTTGCGCAATTCGTAGAACTCGGGCATTTCCATAATGCGGGAGCGGATGCGCGGTCGCTCGAAGGGAATGGTCAAGATCTCGCCGATATGGGCAGCGGGGCCGTTGGTCATCATCACCACACGGTCTGACAAGTAGAGAGCCTCGTCGATGTCGTGGGTAATCATCAAAACTGTGCAGCGGTGATCCCGCCAAATGGCCAGCAGCTCATCTTGTAGATCTTCCTTGGTAATGGCATCCAAGGCCCCAAAAGGCTCATCCAAGAGCAAAACTTCTGGACGAACGGCAAGAGCACGGGCAATGGCTACCCTTTGCTTCATGCCTCCAGAAAGCTGCTTGGGCCGCTTGTGGGCTGCTTCCGCCAAACCTACCAATTCCAGATGTTCTTGAACAATTTCCCTTTTTTCCCGCCGGGATTTGTTTGGGTAAACCTGATCCACCACCAGATAAATATTTTCAAAGGCAGTCAGCCAGGGCAAAAGGGAATAATGTTGAAACACCATCATCCGATCTGGCCCTGGGGAAGTGATGGGCTGGCCCTTGAGGGTAATGGATCCCGAAGTGGGAGTCGAAAAACCCGCCACCATGTTGATCAAGGTGGATTTGCCACAACCCGAGTGGCCAATAATGCAAACAAACTCACCGGCAGCCACTTCCAGATTGATATTTTCCAGCGCAACGAAAGGCCCTGCTGAGGTGAAGTAGGTCTTGCCCACATTCTGAAGACAAAGAAGGGGCAGTCCTGCAACCGGAGATGCAGAAGATAGCGGTGAGGAAGATAGGCGAGAACTGGTCATCATGGTGTTTTCCAATTGAGGGGCTAAGGTAACAAAAGCTAAACTTCGCTGAGCCGGTACTCCTGCAGTTTCAGGTTCTGCCGTATGGCTACAGACTCTAGGTAGGCAACGGGATCCTCTCCGTCAAAGCGGGATCCATCGCCAAAGAGCAAAGCTCCGCGGTCATGGGCCCGATCCGGCAGGCCCAGTTCTCTGGCGGCTAGGGCGTAGGTTTCGCTGTCCAGAACTTGGTCGAGAACCGAAACCCAATTGCGGGGAAAAGCGCAGAGTCCCCAGCGAGCCATTTGCGTCAGGATCCAGAGGTGTTCCAACCTTTCCGGACAGGTGTTGCGCCCGTTGGCAAACTGGTGAAAACCGGTGAGGGCTTGGGATTCATCGGCAATTCCCCGCTGCAGAATACCCGTCCACCCCGGCTGCAGATCCTCCAGGGCCACGCCCACATACTGGGGCTGAGCCAGCCACTCCAAGATCTCAGAACGGTGCTGCGGCTGATCGCAGTATTGGCAAGCTTCCAGTAGTGCCTTGACCAGAGCTACATGGGTGCGGGGGTAGTTTTGCGCCCAATCCTGGCGCACTGTCAGCACTTTTTCAATGTGGCTGGGCAAGATTTCGGGAGTGGTGGTGACGATAAATCCCAACTGTTCCCGCACAGCGCGGGAGTTCCAGGGCTCGCCGACGCAGTAGCCGTCGATGTTGTCGGCCTTGAGATGGGCCACCATCTGCGGGGGTGGGATCACCGTCAACGTAACGTCCCGATCCGGATCCACCCCCCCACCGGCCAGCCAGTGCCGCAACAGGAAGTTTTGCATGGAAGCCGGATGAACCACTCCCAGGGTGTGGACTGTGTCGGGGGTGTGGTTGAGGTATTGGCGAAAATCCGCCAGGCTTTGAACGCCTCGCTCCAAAAGTCTGCGCCCAAAGGTAATGGCGTTGCCGCCGCGGGAGAGGGTTAGCGCGGTAATCAAAGGCACCGGAACTCCCCCTACTCCCAAGGTGGAAGCCAACGGGATCCCGGCCACCACCATAGCCGCGTCCAGCCGACCGGAGCGGATCCCTTCCCAGATGGTCTTCCAGCCTGGCTCTCGCACCAGGGTGACCTGCTCCAGGCCGTACTTTTGAAACAGGCCCTTTTGCTGGGCCACCACCAGAGGCGCGCAGTCGTTGAGGGGCACAAAGCCAATCTCCAAATTGACCTTCTCCAGGCCGTGTTTGGCAATGGCCACGCGAACAGGCGTTTTTTGGCGAGCCCGCTTTTGCTGGTTGAGAAAGTAGATCATCTCTCCCCTCAGGCTGTAGTAGTCGGGGTGACGCACCACTTCCAAACGATGGCGGGGTCGAGGAAAAGGGATCCGCAAAATCTGGCCAATGCGGGCCTCCGGGCCATTGGTCATCATTACCACCCGATCCGAAAGCAGCAGCGCCTCATCCACATCGTGGGTAACCATGACACAGGTGAGCTGCTCCGCCTGGGCAATCTCCATCAGTTGCTCCTGCAGGTTGCCGCGCGTCAAGGCATCCAGAGCGCCAAAGGGCTCATCCAACAGCAGCACTCGCGGACGAATGGCCAAAGCCCGGGCAATGGCTACCCGCTGTTTCATCCCTCCTGACAGATGGGCCGGTCGCTTGTCGGCTGCCCCCTGCAACCCCACCTGGCGGATGTGCTCTTCCACAATCCGGTCCCGCTCCGCTTTGGGAAGGGATCCCAGCACCTCGTCCACGGCCAGGGCAACGTTCTCCCGCACGGTCAGCCAGGGCAGCAGGGAATAGTTCTGAAACACCACCATGCGATCTGGGCCGGGATCCGTAACCTGTCGGCCCTCCAGGAGAATGCCCCCTCGGGAAGGCTTTTCCAGGCCGGCGATGATGTTGAGCAGGGTCGATTTGCCACAGCCGGAGTGGCCAATTAGCGAGACAAATTCCCCTTTTTGGATCTCCAGGTGGATGTCTTTCAGGACAGGATAGACCTCTCCGTTGTCGAGGAGATATTCCTTGTCGACATGATCCACTTCAATGTAAGGCTGAGTCTTCATGATTCCCCTGAGATGATTTCTGAGAGCATGGAGAAATTGTCAGCAACCAATCTAAAACTCGGCCAAGCTCATTTAGTGATCCTCAGCCACCACCAGCGAGCCAATCCAAGCTGTGATGCGATCCAGCAGAAGACCCACCATCCCGACATAGATCAAAGCCAGAATGATTTCGCTGATGCGGGAGCTATTCCAGGCATCCCAGATGAAGAACCCGATGCCCACACCGCCAATCAACATTTCCGCTGCCACAATGGCCAGCCAAGACAAGCCCACCCCAATGCGCAAGCCGGTAAAAATGTAGGGCACAGTTGCCGGGAAAACGATTTTGAAAAAGTACTTCCAGCCGGACATGCGCACAATTCTGGCCACGTTGCGGTAGTCCTGAGGGATCTGCTGTACGCCGACAACGGTGTTGATCAAAATGGGCCAGAGGGCCGTAATGAAGATTACAAAAATGGCGGAAGGGTTGGCATCTCGAAAGGCAGCCAAAGAAATCGGCAGCCAGGCCAAAGGCGGCACCGTGCGCAACACCTGAAAAATGGGATCCAAAGCCTCGTACAGCCAGCGATTGACCCCGATGATCATGCCGCCCATAACCCCTACCAGGCCAGCCAGGGCAAACCCAATGAACACCCGCCGCAAGCTGGCCCAAATTTGCCAGAACAGCCCTTTGGCATTGCCGCCATAGTCAAAAAAGGGATCTTTAATG
This sequence comes from Synechococcus sp. R50.1, assembly GCF_047462115.1. Taxonomy (NCBI): domain Bacteria; kingdom Bacillati; phylum Cyanobacteriota; class Cyanophyceae; order Synechococcales; family Synechococcaceae; genus Synechococcus; species Synechococcus sp. R50.1. Next base: position 26,358 of record NZ_JANSIN010000009.1, read on the forward strand.
AGAGGATCCCAGGTGTCCTGCCAAACTTGGAGAGGCGTGGGCAAATTGGCTCCGGGACGGCTGTAAATGATTTGCCAGAGAATCAGGACGAGCAAAATGGCCGTAGCGGGCAACAGAATGCGACGCAGCGCTTTGTGGATTTGGACTCTTTGCCGCCAAGCAGAAGAAGGTGCAGAACTGGCGGGAGAACCGATTCCGGTACTGGACTGAAGAACAGAACCTTGGCCGGTTTTCAGCAGCCAGTGGCCTAGGTTAACCAATAGAGGAAGCAGGATCCGAAAGAGGTGGTAGCCCAACTGTAGGGCAGAGTGGAAAATCCTCATGGCTTGCTGGGAGTAAGGTTGAAGTCAACTTAAGAGGATCCCAAGAGAGAAGGGGTTTCAGTTGAACAGTCTTTGTGGGGACTATGGGATCCCTTCTCTCCTGGACAGAGGGTTTGCAGCTAACTTGCTGGGGAAAGTTGGGAAATTAGGCCAGCTTCTTAATCGCCAATTTCTCCAGGTAGGCGGCAGGATTTTCGGGATCGAACTGCACCCCGTCGAAGAAGGTTTCCACTCCTCGAGAGGTGCTGGGGGGAATGGCTGCCCCCTGACCAATGGCTTTGGCAGCTTCTCGCCAGAGTTCTTCCCGATTCACCCGCTCCACCAAGGCTTTGGTATCGGTGTCGGCAGGCAGATAGCCCCAGCGGATGTTTTCGGTCAAAAACCAGAGATCGTGGCTCTTGAAGGGGTAGGAAGCGTAGTTCTGCCAGAACTTCATCAGGTGGGGGCTGTTTTCAACGACCTTGCCAGTGCCGTAGTCAAAAGTGCCCCGAGAACGGCCCAAGATATCGGGCACAGGCACCCCCAGCCAGCGGCGGTCGCCGATGATGCGACACATCTCCTCTTTGTTTTCCATCTGGTCGCACCAGATCTGGGCTTCTAGCACCGCTTTCAACAGGGCAAGGGTGGCTTTCGGGTGCGCATCCACCCAGTCGGCCCGCAGGGCAAAGGCCTTTTCCGGGTGGCCGTTCCACAGCTCGCCGGTGGTGAGGGCACTATACCCCTCTTTTTGGTTCACCAGCTGGGCATTCCAAGGCTCGCCCACACAGAGGGCTTCCATGGTTCTGGATTTCATATTGGCCACCATCTGCGGCGGCGGCACCACAATGACGGAGACGTCGCTAGTGGGATCGATCCCGCCTGCGGCCAGCCAGTAGCGCATCCATAGGTCGTGGGTGCCACCAGGGAAGGTCATCGCGCATTTGGGATCTTTGCCGGCAGCTCGAAGCTCGGCAAACTTGGCCTTGAGGGGGGAACTATCCAGGCCGATTTGCAAATCTCGATACTCGTTGGAAATGCTGATGCCCTGACCGTCCAGATTGAGACGGGCCAAAATGTACATAGGCACCGGCTTGCCATCGGTAACTTTGCCGGTGGTGATGAGGTAGGGCATGGGGGTGAGGATGTGTGCCCCATCGATGCCGCCGGCGGCGGATCCCAGCACCAAGTTGTCGCGGGTGGTGCCCCAAGAGGCCTGCTTGACCACCTCTACGTCCTTCATGCCGTACTTGTCAAAGAACCCCTTTTCTTTGGCGATGATCAGGGGGGCCGCGTCGGTTAGAGCGATGAACCCCAGCTTGGCGCTGGTGGTTTCGGGAGTATCGGCCTGCGCCACCCAGTAGCCTTTGCCCAAGGATTGCGATTGGGCGCGCGGGATCCCAGCCGTGGCCGCCCCAGCCGTGAGAGCAGCCACCCCGGCCAAAAATTGCCGACGGGAGACGGGAGAGGAAGTGCTGAACAGCTTAGACATCGAAACCTCCAAGATTTACAACGACGAAGAAAGAAAAACTTTCAGGACGGCAACAGAACCGCTAGCGGGTTACCAAAACAGAAGCCTGGGCGGCGGACGGATGCTGACGCGGCCTGGCCCCAAAGTGCTCCCTGAGTAACTCCACCAAGACCGGCTTGAGGTCTTCGCAAGGGATCCCTTTGCGCACGCATTCGCCCAGCTTGGCGTCTTTGCCCACCTCTCCCCCCATGTAGATGTCCACGGCCTCCACCACCCTGCCGTCCTTGCGAGCAGTGGTGCCCATAAGGCCGATATCGGCTACTTGGGGTTGGCCGCAGGAGTTGGGGCAGCCCGTCCAGTGGATGCGCACCGTTTGGGGGATCTCCAGCTCCGCCTCCAGCTCCTCCATCAAGGCCACAGCCCGGTTTTTGGTCTCGATAAGGGCAAAGTTGCAGAACTGGTTGCCCGTACACGACACCAGCCCCCGCTGCAATGGCCCTGGGTTGGGAGAGAACTTCTTCAAGAGCGGCTCTTTGAGGAGCGGGGCCACTCGGGAGTCGGGCACATTGGGGATGAGCACGTTCTGCTCCACTGTCAGCCGCAGCTCCCCGGAGCCGTACACCTCCGCCAAGCGGGCCAGCTCCATCATCTCCAGGGCGTTGAGCCGCCCCACCGGCACATGCAGGCCGACAAAGTTGAGGCCCGGCTGCTTCTGGGCATGCACCCCCAGCAGATCCCGCTTGTGCCAGACCACCTCATCTTTTTCCGCTGCCCTGAGCAGAGGGTGGCCAGTCTGGCGCTCCACAGCCGCCCGGAACTTCTCTAGGCCCCACTCGTCAATGAGCCACATCAACCGCGCCTTTTGCCGGTTGGCCCGCAGGCCGTGATCCCGGTAGACCAGCAGCACCGCCTCACACAGGGGAACCACATCGCGGGGATCCACCCAGACATCCAGGCCGATAGCCTCGGCGCAGCGGCGAGCAGAGAAAAAGCCCCCCACCAGGACGTTGAAGCCCAGACGGCCATTTTTGAAGGCGGGCACAAAGGCCAGGTCGTTGATCTCCGCATGCACGGAGTTGTCACGACAACCGCAGAGGGCGATGTTGAACTTGCGCGGCAGGTTGCTGAAGGAAGGGTTGCCCTCGCCGTTGTTGGTAACCATGTCCTGCACCTTGCGAGTGAGGCCGCGCACGTCGATCAGCTCGTCCGGGTCAATACCGGCCAGAGGGGATCCCGTGATGTTGCGCACGTTGTCCATGCCCGACTGGATGCTGGTCAGGCCTACCTCTTTCAGGTAGCCCAGGATCTGGGGCATTTCCTCGATGGGGATGCCCCGCAGTTGCAGGTTCTGCCGGGTGGTGATGTCGGCTACGCCCTGTTCTCCATAGGGGTGGATGATTGCGCCCAACATCCGCATTTGGCCGCTGGTTAGGATCCCATTGGGCAGGCGCAGCCGCAGCATGAACTGACCTGGGGTGCGCTTGCGAAAGAAGATCCCCAGCCACTTGAGGCGGTGATCCCGGTCGTCTTCAGGAATGTTCTCCCAACCCATCCGGGCAAACGCCTCCAGCTCGGCCTTGACCGCCAGCCCATCCTTTTCGCTTTTGAGGCGTTCAAATTGGTTCGCCATGATCGCTGCCGTGGGGTGAACACTGGCTACCCTAGCGATGACGAACCGTTAACTTTGGTATTGGCCGTTACACTTTGTAACAAGTTATGCAGTTTTGTCATTCTCGAATTGCGCTTTATGCATAAAGTCAGGCTTCTAGGAGCAGCAGACCCCTCTTTCCCCTTTGGGAAAGGGGCTGGGGGTGAGGAAAAGCTAGTTGAGAGGGTTGAAAGAGTTGAAAGGCTCCATCTGCCAGAGCAGACGGGGCGGGATCCCCAGCCCTTCGGTGAGGGGTGCGGGCCGTTGGGAAGTTTGGGGATCGCAGTCGTAGAGAGCGGTGGTGTAGCGGTAGCTGCGGGGGGGGCCACCGTTGAGGCGAATGCCGCTAATTTCAAAGGTGTAGTTGCGATTGGGCTGGATCGAACCCACGGAGTAGGTCAAAGTTTCCAGGCCATAGGCGGGATCCCCCACGCGGAGATCTCCAACAGGCACCGGCTCGCCGCTGAGGGCATCGGTGATGCGGACTTGGGCTTGGCTGAGATCAGCCTTGCCGCTACGGCTGGGCACCGAGAAAGACCAGCGGTAGGCAGACAGGGGCTGGCCGGAAAACCCTTCTAGGCGGTAGAGGTAGCCGTCTTTCTCCGGGAAGGCGATGAACTCTGGATCTGGCACGGACTCGTCAAAACCGAAGATCCAGTTGGCGTTGGCCTGGGTCACCCGTCCAGCCCGTGGGTCAAAGACAATGCCGTAGGCCCCCTGGGCGTACTGAGGATACAGGTTCCAGCGGCGATGCCCCACATCCACAAAGTTTTCTCGACCTGGCTCGGCAAAATAGATGTCCACCTGCCGCGCCAACACCCGGCCTGGATCGGGGCCGTTCAGCTCTAGGATGGGCCCAACCGCCAGGTTGCTGAAGCGGGATCCCGCCTCCCCAGCAGGGGTAAAGCAGCGCCAAGAAGGGGGCGGCTGGTGGCTGAGAGTACCATTGGCTACCTGCATCAAGGCCGCTTGCTGGGCGGCTTCTAGGAACTGAGGATTGAGCTTCACCGGCGGTAACTGGTGCAACAGCCGTAGAAAATTCAGCCGATCCATCATCTTTTGGGCTGCTGCAGGCGTAAGGCGACCGGGGTTGCAGGTAGCAACCTGGGGCTGTTCGGCGTAAATAGGCCCCGTGAAGCTGCGGGTCTGGCGATCCAACCGGCACAGGAAGCTGGCAATCGGCACTTCCCCTGCCCGCGGTGGCTCCATCGAGGTAGGGGATCCTCCACAGGCCGCCAGCAGACAAAGACAAAAGATCCCCGCGATCCTCAAAGCCCAAAGCTGAACCAACTTGGGCAACCGCTGCAAGGGCATGCAAAAACCAGCCGAATTATGAGCCGGTGGGGGTGGGGGTGATGCTGGGGGGGCTGACGGTGCTGCTGCTGCTCTCGCCACAAGCAGGCAACAAGCCCAGACAGGCAAACAGGGCTAAGGCCGCCAAAAGCTGGTGGGTCACTTTGGGTTGCAACGTAGCCATGACAACAAACCTCCCAAATGCTGTTGGGTTTGACTCTGTTCTATCACCTGGCCGAGTGGGCCACAGCGTCAAAACTCATGCCGACAAGGGTATAACTTAAGCCCAAGTCAAGGAATGCTCACCCAAGTCGGCTACATCCACTAGGACTGGGATCCAAGCCCACTTTTTCTCTCCACCCATAGTGGAGTACGGATCCCCACAACTGATACATTCACGCTGAACTCTCCTGAACATGGTTCAGGAAAGAAGCGATCGCATCCTGCCTATCTCTGTTCGCGTCAGCGGGACGGAGTCCAAGCAGGAAGGCGGTATCCCGCAAAGCCCTGAGGAATACCCCCCGAGCGCTTTCCCCCTTCACTTCCCGGCAACCGTTGCGGTGGACTCAAGGATCAGGGGGAAACTTGGTCTACTATATCCCTCTCAATGACTTTTGCCAAACCGCCTAAAGCTCAGTAAATTCAGCAAAGTTCAGGGTTTTGGGGGTTAGAGGCATGCTCTTCTTGCGCTCAAGCGAAAGATTGCTGTGATCAATGCTGCTTTTTGCCCGATTGATAAGGGATCCCCAAAAGCTTGTCAGGGGGTGATCTGGAACTCCAGGTTGTAGGTTTGGAGTAAGTTTATGGTTTCGTGATCGGTGATGTTGGTGTCGGCCAGCTCCAAGTTGTAGAAATCGATGAACTCTTCGTGGTCAAAATAGGGGCCGGCATGCCAAGTGCCCATCTCCAGCTTGATAAAGCGATCCCCAGGCACCCGAAAGGCTTGAATCTGATCCACGCGCAGCTCATCGGCAGGGGGTGCAACACCAATAAACCACTCCTTGCCATTGAGGGATCCCAGGCACTGGGTGCAGCGGATGTGGTGGGTGATCTGAGTAAACTTGAGGCCGCGGCGAGGCAAGCGCATGATGTAAAAGCGGGGCTGCCCTTGATTCAAGAACAACTGAGCATCTTGACTGTCGAAGGGTTTGTGATCGGGAGTGGGGCAAATGACCTGTCCGTAGGGGGCAAAGTTTTCCGGTTCAGCGAGATGGGCCTTCAGTTGGCGCAATTGGCTGGTCACCCTGCTCTTCTCCTTTGCGTTTGACGAGCTGTCTTGTGTCTCACTGTTGCCCTACAACGTGAGCACGAGGGCGTGAAGACGCAAACAGCCCAGCGAACCCCATTCTATCGAGACTTGGCCAGGCAGCTTCCCTTCTGGGAAGGGATCCCTGAGCAAGCCCAAGCTGCTCAAGGTCGCAAGTACAATGGGAAAACTTCCCAGCCTCAGCAGAGCAAATGGCGATGCAGCGGGACTTACAAGAGCTGATCATCTCCCCAGCTCAAGTTGAAAGCCTCTCTCAAGTGCCGGTGGCTTGGTTGTATCGGCCTCAGCCTGCTCGTCGCTTTAAGGATCGCCTGCGCCAGTTCTCCGCTTTCTGGGATCTCCTACGCTTGCTGGTGACGCTGGACTTGTTCCTGCGTTTCTTGACCTTCTGGACAGGGGGATCCCTACTTACCCTGGTGGGGCGGATTTGGATCCCTGGCCTACAGGCCACTTGGGGCACTTGGCTGGTGGAATGGGGGATCCTGGCGGCTATTGCCGCCCTGGGCCAAGCCTATTGGATTTTCCGCAGCCGCCGCATGCCGCTGCTGTTGAATTTGCTGGGGGAGGTGGATCGCTACAACCGAATCATCCAGGCCATCCACGTCAACGACCAGTTGGTGGAAGCGGGCAACCCCGAGGTGAAGCTGGCCCAGAGGGCTGAGGTGATCGAAGCCCTGAAACTGACCCGGGCCGATCTCATCCGTGCCTTGAAAACCGAACGGATCTTGCGGCAAAACGAAGACCTGATCGAGCAGCAGAGCGAGTTCTTCGGCGATAACTTGGCAGCGTTGACAGCTCTGCAGGTGAGCGAGCAGGCCAGCGAACAGGGTCGTATCCTAGAGACTGCTTTACAGATTGCTCTGCAGGTGCGCTCCCAAATCCGCCGCTTACAAGAGCGAGAAGCCAACCAGGCCCCAAGCAGGGATCCAGACACCATTAGGGAAGATAGGCAGGATACAGACGGCAACTCGGATTGGCAATGAGCCTTTTGGCCCGCTCCCTCAGCTACGCCCAGAACCACAGCGACATGCTGTTTCAAGCTTTCGTCCAACACCTGCAACTGGTGGCGGTGCCTTTGGGAATGGGGCTGCTGTTGGGTTTGCCGCTGGGCTTTTTCAGCTCCCGCTCCCAGATGCTTTCCCTGGTGGTGATCAATGCGTTTAGCAGCCTGCGGGTGATCCCCAGTTTGGCCATTTTGTTTTTGGCCATCCCCTATTTCGGCCTCAGCTTTCGTTCGGCAGTTGTGGCTCTAACCCTTCTGGCTCTGCCCCCCATTCTGATCAGCACGGATGTGGCCTTCCGCAGCCTTGAGCCGGCCCTACGGGAAGCTGCCCTGAGCATGGGCATGACTCCTGCCCAGGTACTGCGGCACGTGGAGATCCCTTTGGCCTTGCCGGTGATCTTGGCCGGTGTTAAAACGGCTACCATTGAGGTGATTGCCAGTGCTACTCTGGCAGCGTTTATCGGCGCAGGAGGGCTGGGTACTTTCATTACCCTAGGGTTTGCTCTCTATGACAACGCCATCTTGCTGGTGGGGGCGATTCCGGTGGCCCTTCTGGCTATTGCGGCCGAGATCGGCCTTGGCACTCTGCAGCGGGCTTTGGAACCTCCCCAAGCCTGAGGTTCTGTGAGGGATCCCATGCTGTCTTCCTCTAGTTCTTCTGAAGTGCGATCCCGGTGGCCTTTCCGCTCCATTCCTTTGCGGGTGGCGTTGCTGCTGCCCCTAGTGCTCTCAGTAGCAGGGGGAGTGGGGGGAGTGGCCTATCTCTCCTGGCAGGGCGGGCGACACCTGGCGCTGCGCTTGACGGAGCAACTGAGGCGGGAAGTTACCGACCGCACCGAAGAGCATCTTGCCAGATATTTGCAAATTCCCCTTCAGATCAATGTCCTCAATCAAGGGGCAGTGAGGGGGGGGCTGCTGCCCGATTTGACAACCCCCAGCCCAGCCGATCTAGAGCTTTTGGAAGCTCACTTTGCCCGCCAGTTGCAGCCATTTCCTGAGCTCAGCTATGTCGGCTTTGTCTCGGCTCAAGGGGGGTTTGTGATCGCCCGCCGTCACGCCGACGGATCAATTTGGACTTACCATACACTCGGCCTGTTGCCGGGATCCGTCCAGGGCTGCCAACGGGATCCGGAAACAGGGGATCCCACTGGCCTGAGGAGGCAGTTAGGCTTTGTGGATTTGAGGCGGTTGTTCTGGTTTCCCCAGCTCCTGCAGTCGGAAGGGATCCGCGACACTTGGGTGGTAACCCGATTTTTTGCGGAGCTTCCTGCCCAGGATCCAGAGCGGCTGATCATGACGTCCCTATCCCTGACCGACTCGGGGGGGCGGGTTTACGGCAGCTTAGTGGCTTCCCTCTCCGTCCGGCAGCTTCAAGCCTTTCTGGAACAGATGGAAGGCCGTTCTCCTGCAGAGGTGAGTTTTCTGCTGGACGAGGAAGGACAGGTGGTGGCCAGTACGGCGGGGCCTGCTCCCCATCCGCTGCTGGTGGCTGTGCAAGAGCAGGTGGGCTCCTGGGAGACGGCCTCTTCTCAGAATTCGCTGCGCCTCGTGGTTGGCGGGATCCCCTACTGGGTGGAGGTGGAGTCCGTTCAGAGTAAAGGGAGGCTGGGCTTTTATTTTGTGCATGGGATCCCAGAGGCAACCCTTCTGGCCGAAGTCCATCGGGGCGCCCAACAGGCTGCGCTGCTGGGGGGTGGGCTATTGCTGAGCATGCTGGGGACAGGGATCCTCCTCGGCGAAGCTCTCTCCCGTCCCCTGCGCCGCCTCACCCAAGTAGCCGAGCAATTTATCCAAAGCGGTTTCCAGCCCTGGCCTCCTTTGGATCCCGGCCCCATCCAGGAGGTGCAGACGCTAACCAAAGCCTGGCAGCAGGCGGCAGCAGCTCAGCAGGCCCTGCTGGATCGTCTCTGGCAGCAGCAGCAAGAATACCGCGCCGTGGTGGAGCAGCAGACAGAGCTCATTTGCCGCTTTCGGCCCGATACCTGCATCACCTTCGTCAATCCTGCCTGTTTGCGCTTCTTCGGTCGGCGGGCAGAGGAGGTGGTGGGCCAACCTTGGCGGGATCGGCTGCCGGAAGAAGAGCAGGCTAAGGTGTTGCAAGCTTTTGCTGCTCTCACGCCTGAGCATCCTTTCTACTGCAGCGAGCGGGAGTATCCCGGAGAAAACGGCCAGTCCCGCTGGATTAGCTGGGTGGATCAGGGCATTTTCGACAGCCAAGGCCGCTTGGTGGAGATCCTGTCGGTGGGGCGGGAGATCACCGAGCAGAAACGGGCAGAACAACAGTTGCAAGCCCTCAACCGGGAGCTAGAAGCCCAGGTGGAGCTGCGCACGGCCAAGCTGCAGCAAGCCTTGCATTTTGAGGGGGTGCTGCGCGCCATCAGCAGCCGGATGGTGGTCAGCCTAAACGAGGGGGAAATTCTTGAAGAAGTGGTCAGAGCCCTTGCCGAGGCACTAGGCCTAACCTGCTGCCAAATCCTGCTGCTTTTAGAAGATGGGTCAACCTGGATCCCTGGCTACTGCTACTCCCCCCTTCTCTCTTCTGATGCAGCTCAGGGCGACAGGGCGGATCCCTTGCATGGGCCAGACTACGCCAGCGACCCGGAGTTCCTGCGCCTGCTGCAGTCCCATTCTTCCTCGCAGCAGAAATGGGAAATCCACTGCTGTTGTCGCACAGGGAAAGAGGGACGCTGGGTGCGGCTGCTGGTCTGCACCCTTTGGGACAAAGAGAAGCGGCTGGGAGCTTTGCTGTTGGAGCGGCTGCCGGAGCAAGAGTTTTCCCAAGACGAGATTCAACTGGCCTATCAGGTGGCCAACCTATGTGCCCTGGCCATCCGCCAAGCCCGTTTGTACCAAGCAGCCCAAGCGCAGGTGAAGGAATTGGAGCGGCTGAATCTGCTGAAGGATGATTTCCTCAGCACCGTCTCCCACGAGCTGCGCACCCCCATGACCAATGTGCGCATGGCCTTGCAAATGCTGCAAATGACCCGCGATAACCCCGAGAAACAGCGGCACTACTTCACCATTGCCCTGAAAGAGTGCAACCGGCAAATCGAGCTCATTAACGACCTGCTGGATATGCGACGGCTGGGAGCCGGGACGTATCTGCTGCAACCAGAGAATATTTTTCTGCCGCGGTATTTACAAGATTTGCTGGACGGGGCTCAGCCTTTGGCCCAAGCCAAACATCAACACCTGCAACTGCACCTGGAGGCAGGGATCCCCTCGCTTTGGGCCGACCCCACCTGCTTGGGGCGCATTCTGCGCGAGCTGCTGCACAACGCCATCAAGTACACGGCCCCCGAGGGATCCATCCACCTGCGGGTTGTCTCAGAAGGGCAGGGGATCCTCTTCGTCTGCAGCAACAGCAGCGAGATCCCAACAGCAGAGCTGCCCCGCATCTTTGAAAAGTTTTACCGGATCCCGCAATCGGATCGCTGGAAGCACGGCGGCACCGGCCTGGGGCTGGCTTTGGTGAAGCAACTGGTGGAGCACATGGGGGGGAATATCTCCGTCAACAGCTCGGATGGATGGACGCATTTCCAAGTTTGGTTGCCCCAAGGTGAGGATCCTGCTCCGCCATTGCCCGCAATGTCGGATCCCCAAGAGAGAGAGGCTGGGTGACCCCTATCCCGGCAAGACTTGTTGCTGCCAGAGGGCCTCCAGTTGCACCGTGTATTCGGAGTTCACGATGGGCACTGCCCCAGCAATGGCCTCTTGAATGGGGATCCCGGCGGCAGCCTCCAGTTGGGCAAAAGCTGTTTGGTAGTCGGCAGACAACCGGCTGACATCAATGAGCGGCAGATCCCCCCAAACCTCCGGCTTGAACTTTTCCAATTGCCCCTCCGGGCTGGCCAAAACCTCCGCCAAGACCATCGCCCCCCAAGGATTGGCCGCATTGATGGGAATGGCCGTGAACGAGGGATCGATCAAGCTGGTGCCCGGGATCCCATAGGGGGTGGTGCTGGGGGGAAATTGGCCGTTGCCCTTGCGTAAGATCACCTGATCGATAAAGGTGGGGATGAGCCACACTTCGCCATTGGCAAAGAGCTCCGCCAGGCGGGCAAAGGTGGGCGGGTAGGTTTGGCCCTGTCTCCACAGGAAGGGATCCAGCTTTCTCAGGTATTCCACCAGGGCAGGGGATTGTCGCGCCCAGAGATCGGCATCGAAGTCCGGCCCGCTGTACTGGGCATAGCCCCCGGTCACACCATAGAAGGCGCTCAACAAAAAGCGGCTGCCATGAAAATCCGGCGGGGCCACGTAGGTAAATCGCCCTGGGTTGGCCTCTGCCCAAGCCAACAGTTCGGCGTGGCTCTGGGGGGGCTTGGGCACCCGTTCGGCATCATAGGCCATCAAAAAGTAGTTGCCGGTGTAGGGTGCAGAATAGCCCTCAGTGGGCAGGCCAAAATCCGTTGCAATATCGGCGGGATCATAGAAGGTCAAGCTGGGCAATTTCTCAGCAAAGGGGCCGAAGAGCAAATTCCCCTGCTTGAGGGTGCGGAAGTTGTTGCCATTGATCCAGATGAGATCGATGCTGCCGCCGCTGCGCAGCCCGGCCTGTACCTCCCCAATCACCTTGTTGACTGCTTCAACGGTATCCGTGAGCGGGATCCGGTTCAAGCGAATGCCATAACGCTCCTGCAACTGGCTTTTCACCCAGCCATCCACGAAGCCATTGATGGCCTCGCTGCCGCTCCACATGGCCCAGTTGACAGAGCTGCCCCGCGCCCGCTCCAGAATGTCTGCCCAGCTCACGGATCCCAGATCCACCATGTTCTGGGAGGTGTTCTGGGCAAACGGAGAGCCTTGACTCAACGCCCAAGCCCCCAGGGATCCCAGGCCGGCCAACACCTGCCGCCGCTTCCAGAAAACGCTTTTGGGTTGCATAGCCTTGCCACCATCCCCATCCAACTTTCAGGTTCCAGATTCAACTTAAACTCTCCCCTCTTCCTTGGGGAAAGGGGCCGGGGGTGAGGGATCCCCGCCAACCCCCACAGGCCACAGAGCCTCTGGCGGCAAATGGATCCACACTGCCTGCCCCGGCGCAAACACCTGATGGGGAGCCACCCAAGCCTGCAGACTGCCCCAAGGGGTTTGTAAGGTCAGCCGTCGCTGGGTGCCCGCAAAGCGTTCCGCCATCACTTGAGCGGAGAAAACATTGTCGGCCAAGCCGGGCGGATGCGAAAACACCTGCACCTGTTCCGGACGCACCGTCAGCCGCACCTGACCTTGAAGTGGCACGGCGCTTTTCAAGCGGATCCCGTCGTTGAGGCGAAGTTGGTGACCCTCCGCCTGCGCATCGAAAAAATTGACCCCGCCAAAAAAGCGGGCAATGCGCTCGGAGCGCGGCTGCTGATAGAACTCCACAGGGGATCCCACCTGGTGTAGCTGCCCCTCAAACATCAGGCCGATGCGTTGGGCCATGGCTGTGGCTTCTGCTTGATCGTGGGTAACCAGCACCGTCGTCACCCCTGTTTCCGCCTGCAGCTCCAGGATGAGAGCCTGCATCTCTTGGCGCAGGTTGGCATCCAGGGCCGATAAAGGTTCATCCAACAGCAGCACCTTGGGCCGAATCACCAAAGCCCGCGCCAGGGCCACCCGCTGCGCTTGTCCGCCAGAGAGCTGGCTGGGCCGACGCTGAGCAAAGCCGGCCAATTGCACCCGCTCCAACATGCCCAAGGCGGCAGCCTCCCGCTCTGCCCGGGGAATACCCCGCATTTTCAGGCCAAAAGCGACGTTTTCCCCCACGCTCAGGTGGGGAAACAGGCGGCTGTGTTGGGACAGCAAAGTCACGCCGCGCCGTTCCGGCGGCAGAGGGTTGAGGGGGATCCCATCCAGCCAGATTTCCCCCGGATAGGGCAAGGGATCCGGCTCCAGCAGGCCGGCGATGAGATTGAGGGTGGTGGACTTGCCGCAGCCCGACGGCCCCAGCAGGGCGAAGATCTCCCCTGCCTCCACGCTCAAAGACAAATCCCTGAGGACAGGGATCCCTCCCTTGTGGAAGCGCTTGCTGAGGTGGCGGAGAACAAGGTGGCCCATGCTTGGGTTACCGATCAAACGCTCAATAGAGCTCTCAAACTCTCCCAAAATTAGAACAGAAAGTACCGTTGTGCCATGGGCAGCACCTCTGCCGGCTCGCAGGTGAGCAATTCTCCATCGGCCCGCACTTCATAGGTCTCCGGGTTCACCTCAATGTGGGGAGTGGCGGTATTGAGTTTCAAGTCCGCTTTGCCGATCTCGCGGCAATTTTTCACCGCTACGGCCCGGCGCTGGATCCCCAGTTTTTCCGGGATCCCCAAGTCTAGAGCAGCCTGGGAGACAAAGAGCAGGCTGGTCTCGGTCAGGGCGCGGCCAAAGCTGCCGAACATGGGGCGGGGGTACACCGGCTGCGGGGTTGGAATGGAAGCATTGGGATCCCCCATTTGGGCGTAGGCAATCAGGCCCCCCTTCAGGACGATTTCCGGCTTAACCCCGAAAAAGGCTGGCTTCCACAGACACAGATCCGCCAGTTTTCCCACCTCCACCGACCCGATGACGTGGCTGAGTCCTTGGGCGATGGCAGGGCAGATGGTGTACTTGGCTACGTAACGCTTGGCCCGGAAGTTGTCGTTGCGGCTGCTGTCTTGCGGCAAAGGCCCCCGCTGCACCTTCATCTTGTGAGCCGTCTGCCAAGTGCGGATGATTACCTCCCCCACCCGGCCCATAGCCTGCGAGTCGGAAGAGATGATGCTGAACACCCCCATGTCATGCAAGATGTCCTCGGCGGCGATGGTTTGGGGGCGAATGCGGCTTTCGGCAAAAGCAATATCCTCCGGCACATTCTTGCTCAGGTGGTGACACACCATCAGCATGTCCAGATGCTCTTCGATGGTGTTGCGGGTAAAGGGGCGGGTGGGATTGGTGGAGCTGGGCAGCACGTTGGGCTCCGAGGCAATGCGAATGATATCGGGGGCATGCCCACCCCCGGCCCCTTCGGTGTGAAAGGTGTGAATGGTGCGGCCATTGATGGCGGCGATGGTATCTTCCACAAAAGCCGATTCATTTAAAGTATCGGTGTGGATGAGGGTTTGGATGTCGTACTCATCCGCGACCTGCAGGCAGCTGTCGATCACCGCCGGCGTGGATCCCCAATCTTCATGGATCTTGAGGCCGCAGGCCCCCGCTTCCACCTGTTCCCGCAAAGCTGCGGGAAAAGCCGCGTTTCCCTTGCCAAAGAAGCCCAAATTGACGGGGAACCCCTCCGCCGCCTGCAACATTTTGCCCAAGTTCCAAGCTCCAGGGGTGCAGGTGGTGGCTTTGCTGCCGGTGGCCGGCCCGGTTCCGCCCCCCAAAAGGGTGGTCACTCCCGAAGCGATAGCAAACTCGCACAACTGCGGGCAGATGAAATGCACATGAGCATCGATCCCTCCCGCCGTCAGGATCAGGTTTTCCCCGGCAATCACCTCAGTGCTGGGGCCCACCACCATGCCCGGCGTCACCCCCGCTTGGATGTTGGGGTTGCCGGCTTTGCCAATGCCGACAATGTAGCCATCGCGAATGCCCACATCCGCCTTGACGATGCCCCACCAGTCCAGGATCAGGGCGTTGGTGATCACCAGATCCAAGGCCCCATTGGCGCGGGTGGCCGTCGGCGATTGCCCCATGCCATCGCGGATGGTTTTGCCGCCCCCAAACTTAATCTCCTCACCATAGGTGGTGAAATCCTCCTCCACCTCGATGATCAGCTCGGTGTCCGCCAGGCGCACCCGATCCCCTACGGTGGGGCCGTAGTTGCTGACGTATTGGCGACGGGGAATCTCTAGGGTCATAGGGTGGTATCTGCAAAAGGGCTGCCAGGGTTTTACCACACATCCCCACCCAGGGGATCCCTTGCTGTCTATTGTTCAGTTCCAACCCTTCCTGAGAACGGATTGGGTTGGCTGAAAATTCGTTACATATATTTACATCTATGATCGAAAGAACAATTGCCAATCGACTCCAGCCTCGATGGGACAAGGGATCCCTCGTTTAATTATTGTGAAGCAACTGAGGGCTCACAAACCCTGACCTATAATGCCAGGTAAGTCCTGCCCTGGGGGAATCTTCTGCCAAGGGGTAGGGATGCTTCGTTCCTTGTCGCAAGAGAGGAGTTCTTGATGACAACTACGCCAAAGGAGCGAGAGCCGAAGGTCAAGGTGTCGGTTGATGTGGATCCGGTTCCCACCTCATTTGAGAAATGGGCCAAGCCGGGGCACTTCGACCGCAGCCTATCCCGTGGCCCCAAGACCACGACCTGGATCTGGAACCTCCATGCTCTTGCTCATGACTTCGACAGTCACACCAGCGACTTAGAAGACGTCTCTCGTAAGATCTTTTCCGCTCACTTCGGCCACTTGGCAGTGGTTTTCGTCTGGCTGAGCGGCATGTACTACCACGGAGCTCAGTTCTCCAACTATTCCGCTTGGCTGGCGGATCCGATCAACGTCAAGCCCAGCGCCCAAGTGGTCTGGCCCATCTTCGGCCAAGAGATCCTGAATGGGGATGTGGGCGGCGGCTTCGAAGGGATCCGCATTACTTCTGGTCTATTTCACCTCTGGCGAGCTGCCGGCATCACCAATGAGTTTCAACTCCTCTGCACCGCCATCGGTGGCTTGGTGATGGCCGGGCTGTGCCTGTTCGCCGGCTGGTTCCACTACCACAAGCGGGCTCCCAAGCTGGAGTGGTTCCAAAATGTGGAATCGATGCTCAACCACCACCTGGCGGGCCTGCTGGGGCTGGGTTCTTTGGCCTGGGCCGGTCACCAAATCCACGTGGCCATTCCCATCAACAAGATGTTGGATGCGGGCGTGCCGGCGGATCAGGTGCCTTTGCCCCACGAGTTCATCCTTAAGCCGGCCCTGATGAAGGAGATGTTCCCCAGCGTGGATTGGGGCATCTTCAGCGGGTTGGTGCCCTTCTTTACCTTGGATTGGGGCAAGTACGCGGAGTTCCTCACCTTCAAGGGTGGCCTGGATCCGCAGAACGGTGCCCTCTGGCTGACCGACCAAGCCCACCACCACTTGGCCATTGCCGTGCTCTTCATCGTGGCCGGGCACATGTACCGCACCAACTGGGGCATCGGCCACTCCATTAAAGAGATCCTGGAAGCCCACAAAGGCCCCTTCACCGGCGAAGGCCACAAGGGCCTCTACGAAGTGCTCACCACCTCTTGGCATGCCCAACTGGCCATCAACCTGGCCATGGTGGGATCCCTGAGCATCATCGTGGCGCAGCACATGTACGCCATGAACCCCTACCCCTACATGGGCATCGACTACGCCACCCAGATCTCCCTGTTTACCCACCACATGTGGATAGGCGGCTTCTTCGTGGTGGGGGGTGCTGCCCACGGGGCCATTTACATGGTGCGGGACTACGACCCGGCGGTGAACCGCAACAACGTGTTGGATCGGGTATTGCGCCACCGCGACGCCATCATCAGCCACCTCAACTGGGTGTGTCTGTTCTTGGGCTTCCACGCCTTTGGCTTCTACGTCCACAACGACACGATGCAAGCCCTGGGCCGTCCGCAGGACATGTTCTCGGACACCGGCATCCAACTGCAGCCCATCTTTGCCCAGTGGATCCAGTCGCTGCACACTTCGGCCATTGCCAGCACCGCTCCCTATGTGGGCGCTTCGGTTAGCCCCATCTTTGGCGGCGACGTGGTAGCTGTGGGCGGCAAGGTCTCCATGATGCCGATGGTGCTGGGCACGGCGGACTTCATGGTGCACCACATCCACGCCATGACCATCCACATTACGGTGCTGATCCTGCTCAAGGGGGTGTTGTTTGCCCGCTCTTCCCGGTTGATCCCGGACAAAGGCAAATTGGGCTTCCGCTTCCCCTGCGATGGCCCAGGCCGCGGCGGCACCTGCCAGGTCTCCGGCTGGGATCACGTGTTCCTGGGGCTGTTCTGGATGTACAACTGCATCTCCATCGTGATCTTCCACTTCAGCTGGAAGATGCAGAGCGACATCTGGGGCACCGTCAACGCCGATGGCACCATTGAGCACATCACCGGCGGCAACTTTGCCACCAGCGCCATTAACATCAACGGCTGGTTGCGGGACTTCCTGTGGGCGCAATCGGTGCAGGTGATCAACTCCTACGGCTCGGCTCTGTCGGCTTATGGGCTGCTCTTCTTGGGCGCTCACTTTGTCTGGGCCTTCAGCCTGATGTTCCTGTTCAGCGGTCGCGGCTACTGGCAGGAGCTGATTGAGTCCATCGTTTGGGCCCACAACAAGCTAAAAGTCGCTCCGGCCATTCAACCCCGCGCTCTGAGCATCATTCAGGGTCGGGCGGTCGGTGTGGCCCACTACCTGTTGGGAGGGATCGTCACCACCTGGGCGTTCTTCCTGGCACGGTTCGGCGCACTCGGCTAAGGCAAGGAGGAAGAGAGAATCATGACAACTGCAACTCGTTTTCCCCAATTCAGCCAAGACCTGGCCAGCGATCCCACCACGCGTCGGCTGTGGTATGGCATTGCCACCGCCCACGACTTCGAGACCCACGATGGCATGACGGAGGAGCGGCTTTACCAAAAGCTGTTCGCCACCCACTTTGGCCATCTGGCAATCATCTTCCTGTGGGCCTCCGGCAACGTCTTCCACATCGCCTGGCAAGGCAACTATGAGCAATGGGTAGCCAACCCCACGGGTGTCACCCCCATCGCCCACGCCATCTGGGATCCCCACTTTGGCAAGGCAGCGGTGGAAGCCTTTACCCAACCGGGGGGCGGCGGCCCCGTCAACGCGGCCTACTCTGGCCTGTACTATTGGTTCAACACCATTGGCCTGCGCACCAACGGCGATCTCTACACCGGCGCGATTGGCCTGCTGTTGTTGGCGGCAGTGTTTCTGTTTGCCGGCTGGCTGCACCTGCAGCCCCGCTTCCGGCCTAGCCTGAGCTGGTTCAAGAACGCTGAAGCCCGTCTCAACCACCACCTGGCCGGCTTGTTTGGGGTCAGTTCCCTGGCTTGGACTGGTCACCTGGTACACGTCGCCATCCCCGAGTCCCGCGGGCAGCACGTAGGCTGGGACAACTTCCTTACCACTCTGCCCCACCCGGCAGGTCTGAAGCCCTTCTTTACCCTCAACTGGGGGGTGTATGCCCAGAACCCGGACACGGCCAACCATGTCTGGGGCACGGCAGAAGGGGCGGGCACGGCCATCCTCACTTTCTTGGGTGGCTTTAACCCCAACACCCAGTCCCTGTGGCTGACGGACATGGCCCACCACCACCTGGCCATCGCGGTGATCTTCATCGTGGCCGGCCACATGTACCGCACCAACTGGGGCATTGGCCATAGCATCCGGGAGATCCTTGGCGCCCACAACCCCCCCAAGGGCACTCCCTTTGGAGGCCTGCTGGGAGAAGGCCACAAAGGTCTCTACGACACGGTCAACAACTCCCTGCACTTCCAGTTGGCTCTGGCCTTGGCCTGTCTGGGGGTGGTGACCTCGCTGGTGGCGCAGCACATGTACGCCCTTAACCCCTACGTGTTCATGTCCATGGATCACACCACGGAGGCGGCTCTCTACACCCATCACCAGTACATTGCTGGCTTCTTGATGGTGGGGGCTTTTGCCCACGGGGCCATCTTCCTGGTGCGGGACTACGATCCTGAGGCCAACAAGAACAACGTGCTGGCGCGGGTGCTGGATCACAAGGAAGCGATTATCTCCCACCTCAGCTGGGTATCGCTGTTCCTGGGCTTCCACACCCTGGGGCTGTACGTCCACAACGACGTCATGCAGGCCTTTGGCACGCCGGAGAAGCAGATCTTGATCGAGCCGGTGTTTGCTCAGTTCATCCAGGCCTCTCACGGCAAGATGATCTACGGCATGGATGTGTTGTTGTCCAACCCCGACAGCCTTGCTTCTACCGCTTGGCCCAACTACGGCAACGTGTGGCTGCCGGGCTGGCTGCAGGCCATCAACGATCCCAATGGATCCCTGTTCCTGCCCATTGGCCCGGGTGACTTCCTGGTGCACCACGCCATTGCGCTGGGCTTGCACACCACCACCTTGATCTTGGTCAAGGGGGCGTTGGATGCCCGCGGCTCTAAGCTGATGCCGGACAAGAAGGACTTTGGCTACAGCTTCCCCTGCGATGGCCCGGGTCGGGGCGGCACCTGCGACATCTCCGCCTGGGATGCCTTCTACCTGGCCATGTTCTGGATGCTGAACACCATCGGCTGGGTTACCTTCTACTGGCACTGGAAGCAGCTTGGGGTTTGGAGCGGCAACACTGCCCAGTTCAACGAGAACTCCACCTACCTGATGGGCTGGCTGCGGGATTACCTCTGGGCCAACTCTGCTCAGTTGATCAACGGCTACAACCCCTACGGGATGAATAACCTGGCGGTTTGGGCCTGGATGTTCCTGTTTGGCCACTTGGTCTGGGCGACGGGGTTCATGTTCTTGATCTCCTGGCGCGGCTACTGGCAAGAGCTGATCGAGACCTTGGTGTGGGCGCATGAGCGCACTCCCTTGGCCAAGCTGATCCGCTGGAAAGACAAGCCGGTGGCCATGTCGATTGTCCAAGGTCGTCTGGTGGGTCTGGCCCACTTCACGGTGGGTTACGTGCTGACCTACGCGGCCTTTGTTATCGCCTCGACAGCCTCTCAGTCGGGGTAGCAAGCCCATAACCTGCTGAATAGGGATCCCTCGGCTGGTCCAGGGATCCCTTTTTTGTGAGTTGGTAGAGTGGTGATATGAAGTTTAGGGTCTGATGAGTTTGGTCGATGACTCTAGCTGCCCAATTGGATCCCTATATCAGGCGATATACCTTTGAGGAGTTTCATCGACTGATTGAGTCTGGACAGATTGAAGAGCCCAATCAGTTGGAGCTGATTGACGGGCTCCTGGTTCAAAAGATGACGAAAGGGGAGAGGCACGCCGCCTACTGTAGCCGCCTGTACCGACTGTTGGTGGGCCTTGTGCAGGAGCAAGCTATTGTGCGCACCCAGGATCCGGTGCAACTGCCCCCCAATCACGAGCCAGAGCCCGACTTTGCCATTGTGCGCTTTCAGCAGGATGAGTACCGCTCTCGGCATCCTCAGCCCGAAGACATCTATCTCATCATCGAAGTGGCTGATTCTTCCCTTACCTATGATCGGGAAGTCAAACTCGGACTCTACGCCAAAGCCGGGATCCCCAACTACTGGATCTTGAACTTGCAAGAGAACTGCCTAGAGACGTACAGCTTGCCAATAGAGTCGGGAGTTTACCAAAAAAGAGAGGCTTACACCCCCAAGGAAAAAGTTGGGATCCCAGGGATCCGGGCTGGAGAACTGAGTCTGGATCGGTTTTTTTCAATCAGGTGAAGGCAGGGATCCCTTGCCGGCAGATCGAGTCTTGCCTGGCAGGAGTATTGTGGGTGGGGAAGCATTTGCAAAAGGATTGTTGATGAGCTACGACGCAGTGGTGATTGGGGCCGGGCATAACGGGCTGGTGAGCGCTTGCTATTTGGCCAAGGCCGGGCAAAAAGTGCTGGTGCTGGAGCGCTATCACACCGTTGGTGGGGCTGCCATTACAGAAGAAATTCACCCGGGCTTTCGCGTGTCGGTGGCTTCCTATTCCTGTAGTTTGCTGCGACCGGAGATCATTCGCGATCTGCGCCTGCCGGACTATGGCTTTGAGGTCTATGCCAAGCAACCTTCCTATTTCATGCCTTTCCCGGATGGGCAGCACCTCTTCCTGTATGCCGATAACCGCGCCAAGAGCAAAGCGGAAATTGCCAAGTTTTCTCGCAAAGATGCGGAAGCCTACGACCGCTGGGAGGAGTTTTGGGATCGGGTGAACGAGGTGGTGGAGCCAACCTTAATGCAGCCGCCAATTTCACTGGGCCAACTGGCGGATCGCTTTGCAGCTGCTGGCTATGAAGACGATTTCCGCCGCATCATGCTCCTCTCGACCACCGATCTTTTGGATGAGTTCTTCGAGTCGGAGCAGGTCAAGGCGGCGATGGCTCCCCAATCTTTGATTGGCACCTCAGCCGGGCCGATGACTCCGGGTACGCCCTACATTTGGCTAGTCCATGCGGTAGGTCGGGCTATTGGCTCGCGTGGGGTCTGGGGCTATGTGCGCGGTGGGATGGGATCCATTACCCAAGCGATGGCCAAGGCAGCTCTGGACTTGGGGGTGGAGATCCGCACGTCTGCTCCAGTGGCGGAGATCTTGATGGAGAGTGGGCAGGCCGCTGGGGTTATCCTCGAATCGGGGGAAACCGTGCGGGCGCGGGCGGTTCTCTCCAATGCCCATCCCCAAATCACCTTTTTGCGGCTCTGCTCCTCTTTGCCCCCAGACTTGCGTGACCGGCTAGAACGGCACTACCGCACCTCAGGCCCGGTGTACAAGCTCAACTTGGCCCTGGAGGAACTGCCCCGCTACACGGCGGCCCCTGCTGAAGTGCCCCCAGAAGTGGTCAGTTCCGCCACGGTAGACATTGCTCCCTCGGTGGCCTATCTGGAGCGGGCTTGGGATGACTGCAAGTACGGGATCCCTTCCCGGGATCCGTTTATCGAGATCTACAGCCAATCCCCCACCGACCCAACAATGGCTCCCCCAGGCAAGCACATTCTCTCCTGCTTCTGCCAGTTTGTGCCTTACCAACCCAAAGGGCGGGACTGGAACGATGGCCTGCGGGAGGAATTTGCCGATCGGGTGATCGACAAAATTGCCCAATTTGCCCCCAACATTAAAAACGCCGTGATCGCACGGCAGATGTTGTCGCCCGTGGATCTGGAGGCCCGCTTCGGCCTTGTGGGGGGCAGCATTTTTCACGGGGAAATGACGCCGGATCAAAGCTACAACCTGCGGCCCATCTCCGGCCTGGCCGACTATCGATCCCCCATTCCCGGCCTTTACCTCTGCGGCTCAGGGGCGCACCCAGGAGGCGGAGTGACCGGGATCCCTGGCCACAACTGCGCACAGGTGGTGCTCAGCGATCTACCCAAGCTCTGACCGACGAAAAGGCCAAGCCAGAGCGGATCCCTGCTCTGGGATCAAACGGGTTGCCTGGGTTACAGCCGCACCTGCGTGCCCTCAAAGAATCCACGAATAATGAGAATAACTCCCCCTGCATCAGGAGTACCCGTATTTCCGTCGCCAATTGGTGAGTTCGGGCCTATAACTTGGTTGTCAGTGGGGAACTCTTGCTCAATAAAGAATTGCCCAGAGATATTCGAGCCAGAGGTGGTTGGATCGAAAACCAAATTCAAGTTGCCTCGCAGCAGAGAACCGCCAATATCTGCCCTATTAAACGGCCCGGCCAGTTGTGCCCCAGCTAAGGTGCGGAAGACAAAATCTCCCGTGGTGGGGACAATGCCCTGAAGGATAACAGGACTGAGATTAGTTCCCTCCACAGGGGATCCAGGCAACGTACCTGTGGAGCGCTCGGTGCGCAAGGAGAAGAAGTAGTCAAACGCGGTAGGGGCACCGGGACGCTCAGGGACGGGCAACTGCGGGATCGGGGTGGGGAAAGGTCGCGGCGGCGGGCTAACCTGCACAAAGTTGAGAACTGTGCTGGTGTTGGCCGGATCAAACTCCGCTTGAACACGACCGTTCAACAGGCGGCGGATGCGAACCAACTGATTGGGCAAGATGTTCGGTCGAGTCGGATCCGGAGCAAACAGCACCGACTGCGTACCCACCTGGGCAGGACGATAGACAATCTCCGCCTGGTTGGGACGGAAGTTCAGGCGTGCAAACAGGGCCAAGGCATCCTCGGGAGTGCCATCGCCCGCAACCCCCCGCTGCCGCACCACAAAGCTGGCGGAGAAACTACCTGTCTGGAGAATGGCAGATACTCCTTCTGTTGGGTTCACGAAGCTTCCTGCTGGCGGGTTGCCACCTGGGCCAGGATCTTCATAGAGTACCCCTGTGGTAGGGACAATGAGAGAAGAATCTCCCTCGAGAACGACCTGATTGCCATTCCTGTTCACCAAAATGCGGCGCACGGTGAGCGTTAAAAGCGTTAAAACAGTGCCGTCATCTCGGATAGCCCTGAAGGTGGTATTCACCCGAATGCGCTGGTCGTTGGGGAGGGTTGAAACTGCAACCAGCCCGGCGATATTGAATTGCGTAGATAGCCTGCCGTCGTTGGGTCCAAAGGCAGTGATATTCACCAGCGGTGTGGTTCGCCCAATTTGGATGGCCAGGGTGCTGGAGCGAAGGGTGGAGTCAATCGTCAAGTCACTGGCTGGGATCTCGTTCACAGGCAACTCGTTCACAGGCAAGATGCGGGCTTCAACATTGGCGATGCGAGCTTCACCGCTGCCTTGGAGGGGGTTGGTGCGCACAGGGATCCCGTTGTCAAACCTCGGATTGACATAGTCCAAGCGGAGGCTGGTGGTCTCCAGCACCGAGCCGGGGGTAAAGCGATACTCCTGGGCCGAGACAAAGGCAGCCGGATCTACCTGGACGGGCCCAGGCAAGGTCGGAGACTCATTAACTTCTCCGCAGCCGCCTAGCAGCAAGACTCCACACAAAACCGCCAACGAGCGACCTTTGAAGTTCATACGGCACTTCCTCACACACCTTAAATCTGGGCAAATCCACACAAAATGGGGAGAAGGCACCCAACCCCTAACGCTACAGGTAAGCTGGCCGCCCCTGCTCGAGGCTATGATACCCCATATCTAGGGGATGGGCCATTTCCAGAACAATTTCTTGCATTTGCTCTGCCGCTCGCTTGACAACGCTCTAGGATGCAGTAGAACTAACAGCAGGCATCCCCCTTGAAATTGTGCAGATGCATAAGACTTGAGCAAGCTCGGTGGATCCCCGCTGGACGCTGCCTAAGACGTTTGCTGTGGTGTGAGTGAGTGGAGATTTTTCGATGAGACGACGTTTTGGCTCAGCCCTTGGCCGTGGCGGCCTCTCTCTTTGGGCAACCTGTGCTTCGGTTGCGCTGATTACCGGCTGCAGTAGCGAGACCACCAGCGGGGTGCCGCCTCTACTGGCTTCTAGCGGTGCCACGCCTCCTCCTGTGGCCGTTGCCCCCACGATTGCCCCCAATCTCACGCCCATCACCTTTCGCCCAGGGCCGGACTTTGCCCCCATCACCCCGCCGCCGGTTCAACCCGACCTTCCGGATCCGCCTAGTCTAACTGGGGGGTTTAATCTTTCATCAGTGGGATCCGCCTTTGTAACTATCACCTTGAGCGGCTTATTTGCTCCAGGAGTGATCAGGAGCGTAGAGGTTCAGTTTTTTAACATCAGTCGCGGCACGGATATTACCAGCATCTTTTTGCCGACGGCAATTGAGCAGTTTAGAAATACGCTGATAGGCAGAGGCAATAGCTACGACGACCGAATCAACGGGATCACCCTCACCGGCGGCTTTACCTTTCCGGCTGACCCGGCTGCCTATACTGCCAATGTTGCTACAGGAGAAAGGGTTTTGGTAATCGTGGTCATTCGAGATTCATTTGGTCAAGCTCTGAGTCTGGAAGCGGACGCCCAAGCCCCCTAAGCTAGAGCTGAGTAAGGCTGTTTGGGTTTGTGCCACGAGAGAGTTGAATGGCAGGAGGATGAGGGAATGAAAACGGGAAAAGTAGCTGGGGTTTTGGCTTGCCTGTGTTTGGGCTTGTTAACAGCTTGTCAACAAACTAAAGAGGGGAATCCAATCAGCTCGCTGCCAGGGCCAATCATCCCTGTGCAAAACCCGAATACAGAACCCGGAGGAACGGGGGTAGGGCTGCCATCCACTCCTCCGATTGGATCTGTTCCCCCAGGTCAACCCAGCCCTCTTGTGCCCCCTCCTGTGTCGGCACCGACGATCCCGCCCCTGCCCACTCCCAATCCCTCTCCCAGCATCGTTGGCCTGCCTCCAGGCCCCCTGTCGGTTCCTGCTCCAGGGTTTAATAAGCAGTTTGTTCCTAACTCGACTACAAACGGCAACGTCGTGGCTGTTGTCTTCACAATTACGAACACTGCAACTGTTCCCATAACCGGCCTCAGTTTCATCGACATTTTGCCCAGCACTCCGGCTTTAGGGTTACAAATTACGACTCCACCAGTTACCTCAAACACCTGCGGTGGCATGCTGGCAGTAACTGGTGGTGGGACCACGATTTCTCTCATGAACGGAAGCCTAGCCGCGGGTGCCTCCTGCGTGGTTTCTGTATCGGTCAGGCAACCTCCGCCCCTGCCTGTGACACCACCATCAGCGATCTACACCAACCCACCAGTTACTCTCTTGAGCAATGGCGCGCCGCCAGTGACTTCTGTTCCAGATCCAGCTACTGTAACTTTTAATTAGAGTTCTTACCCTTGACCCAAGTAAAAGTGAGGCAGATGGGTCAAGCTGTGAGCATTCCTATGCTGCTCAGCAGAGCTTGGGGGGAGAGGCCAACCCTGTAGGCTGCCGCAGTTTGGCAGCCTCTCAGTCTCTGCACTCAAGAGTCAAAGGGATCCAGCTTTGCGCAAAAGATTATCTGGGATATTAAGCTGTTGTGCTGTTCAAGCCGGCTGCCCAATCCAGCAGGCGATTCACTTCTTCCGGGGTTTTGGCTTCCGAGTACAACCTCAGCAGAGGCTCGGTGCCACTGCCGCGAATCATCACCCAACTGCCGTCGGCAAGGGTAAATTTGTGGCCGTCTTTGTCGAAATGTTTGATCACCTTCTGCCCCAAAATCTCAGCCGGGGGATCCATTTGCAGCCGTTGGAAGAGCTGGGTTTGTTGGTTTTGATCGGCGAGGTGGAGATCGCGGCGCAGGTAAACAGAGGTGAACCCTTCCCGTTCCTGCAAAGCCCGGTAGATGGTGCTGAGATCTTGGCCGGTTTCCGTAACCGCTTCGATGAGATACAGGGCCGAAAGCAGGGCATCCCGCTCGGGAATGTGGCCCAAGTAGCCGATGCCGCCCGATTCCTCTCCACCCAAGAGCACCTCTGTGCTCATCATGCGCTCGGCGATGTACTTAAAGCCCACCGGCATTTCCGTAACCGGTAGGCCATAGTGCCCCGCAACTTTAACAAACAGTTCGGAGCCGCTGATGGTTTTGACAATCTCGCCCCGCAAGCCGCGTCGCCCGGCCAGGTGGTCGATCAAGATGGGGATCAGGATCTGCGGGCTGAGGAAATGGCCTTGCCCATCGAGAGCCGCAATGCGGTCGGCATCCCCATCAAAGACCAAACCCATTTTCAAGGGGGCGGGATCCGCCGCGATGATCTGAGCAGAAGCCTGCAGGTTTTGGGGCAAGGGCTCGGGGGGAAATCCCCCAAACAAGGGATCCCGATGCGCCTGCAACTCAATGACCTTCTCCCCCAAGAGGCGCTTGAGGCCGCCAGCGCCAGAGCCAAACATGACATCCACCCAAATCTTGGCCGGGGATCCCTTGAGCTTTTCCAGATCCACAAAGCGGCTGAGCTGAGCCAGGTAGCCGGGCCAGGGATCCCAGGTGTGGATGGGGGCCTTGTGGGATCCAAGAGGCTGGAGGCTTTGCAGCTCCTGCTCGATGGCGGCGGTAACTTCCGGCGGCACGGAGCCACCAAATCCTCCCTTGACCTTGAGGCCGGAATAGTGGGGGGGGTTGTGGCTGGCGGTGATCACCAAAGCGCCGTGGCAGCCCCGCTCCTTGGCACCCCAGCTAAAGGCCGGCGTTGGGGCCACACAGGTGGAGAGGTAAACTGGGATCCCCAGGCGGGCCACCACTTCGGCAGCGTGGGCGGCAAAGCGCTCCGAGAGAAAGCGGTTGTCGTAGCCAATCAGGATCCCTTCGCCGGGGTAGGTGCGGGCCAAGACTTGGGCGCTGGCCTGGGCTGCAAGGGCCAAGTTTTGGAAAGTAAAGGCATCGGCAATCACGGCTCGCCAGCCGTCGGTGCCAAAACGGATCGGGGTATCGGCCATAGTGGTGTTGCGGTGGGTGCTGCCGCTTCAAGTCATAGCACGAGGCGGGAGTTGCGGGGTTCGGTCTGCTCTCAACTTCTTCGCTTCTTCTCTATCTCTATTGAGATGGGATGTGAGATGGGATGAGATGGGATCCCTCTCGCGGGGCCCGCAGAAGCGGATAGAGTAACCTGGAAAGCGTTCCGCTCCTTTGTGCCATGACTCAGCAACTGACTCTCGACGGACTGGGATCCGAATCGAACGGGGGGCCGCGTCAAGGGCGGGTGATTGTAACCGATTTGCAGGGGGAGATGCAGCGCTCCTACCTGGAATACGCCATGAGCGTGATCGTGGGGCGGGCCTTGCCGGATGTGCGGGATGGCCTCAAGCCGGTACACCGCCGCATCCTCTACGCCATGCACGAGCTGGGCCTGACGCCGGATCGCCCCTACCGCAAATGCGCACGGGTGGTGGGGGATGTGCTGGGGAAATATCACCCCCACGGGGATCAGGCAGTTTATGACGCGCTGGTGCGCATGGCACAAGACTTTTCCAGCCGCTATCCCCTGGTGGCGGGACACGGCAACTTCGGCTCTGTGGATGATGACCCACCGGCGGCTATGCGCTACACGGAGTGCCGGCTGGCGGAGCTGAGCCACACAGCGCTTCTGGAGCAGGTGTCGGAAGAGATCGTCGATTTCATGCCCAATTTCGACGGATCCCAGGCGGAGCCCACCGTTCTTCCGGCCCGCTTGCCCATTTTGCTGCTCAACGGCTCTTCCGGCATTGCCGTGGGCATGGCCACCAACATCCCGCCCCACAACCTGGGGGAGGTGGTGGATGGCCTGTTGGCTTTGATCGACCATCCCGACCTCAGCCCTGAGGAACTGTTGCGGTGGATCCCAGGGCCGGATTTTCCCACCGGCGGCCAAATCTTAGACACCCAAGGGATCCGCGAAGCCTACCTCACCGGGCGCGGTTCCATCACCCTGCGGGGGGTAGCCCGATTTGAGGAGATCCAGCCGGGCAAAGGACGCCACCGGCGGCCTGCTCTAGTCATCAGCGAGTTTCCCTATCAGGTGAACAAAGCCGCCTGGATCGAGAAAGTGGCCGAGCTGGCCAACCAAGACCGCATCAGCGGCATCGCCGATCTGCGGGATGAGTCGGATCGCAGCGGCATTCGCGTGGTGGTGGAGCTCAAGCGAGAAGCCAACCCGCAGGCGGTTTTGCAGCAGTTGTATAAGCTCACCCCTTTGCAAAGCAACTTTGGAGCCATCCTGCTGGCTTTGGTGAACGGGGAACCGCGGCAGCTCAGCCTCAAGGACATCCTGCAACACTTCTTGCAATTTCGCGAGGCCACCCTCAACCGGATGTTCCGTGCCGAGTTGCAGCAGGTGCAGCGCAAGGCGGAAGAGGTGGCAGGAATGTTGCTGGCGTTGGCGGATCTGGAGGGGGTGATCGAGCTGCTGCGGCAAGCGCCCGATGGCACCACGGCCAAAGCCCAATTGCAAACTCGCCTGGGCTGTACCCCCCAGCAGGCAGAGACGATTTTGGCCATGCCTCTGCGTCGCCTGACGGGATTGGAGCGGGAACGGCTGCACCAGGAACACGCCCAGTTGCAGACCCGCATCGAAGAACTGCAGGGGCTCCTCAGCGACCGCCGCAAGCTCTTGAATTATTTGAAAAAAGAGCTGCGACACCTGAAAAAGACCTTCGGGGATCCCCGGCGCACCCAGATCCTCTCGGCCTCGGAGCTGGAAGCGGAAGTGGCCCAAATCCCCAGCGGCGAAGAGACGGAAGAGACCCACTTCTTGCTGCAATTCACCCGCAAGGGCTATGTGCGCCGCCTGCCTCTGCCTGGCCGTCGCTCCCGCAGCAACCCGGCGCAACGGGAACTGGGGGAAGATGTGCTGGTCGGCCTGGAATGCGTCACGCTGGAGCAGGAAATCTTGGTGCTCACCGCCGGCGGCAAGGCTTTTACCGTGCCCATCGCAGGGATCCCCCTCAGCACTGGGTCCTCACGGGGGGTGCCTCTGGTTACCCTTCTCCCCAACCCCGAGCCGATGGTTGCCACCTTCACGTTGGCTCCGGATCCGGGCAAGGCAAGTTTGGTGGTGCTCAGCCGGCAGGGGCGGATCAAGCGGCTGGCCCTGGCAGAGTTGATGGGCCTTACCCAACGGGGATCCACTGTCCTAAAGCTAAAAGAGGGAGATGAGCTGGGCTGGGCAGCCCTTTGGGATCCCGGCCACCAAGGCTACAGCGTCGTCCTGGCTACTTCAGGGGGACGGGTGCTGCGGCTGGATGTCCAACAGATTCCCCTGATGGGTCGAGCGGCTATGGGATCGCCGGCCCTGCGCCTGGGGCGCGCCGAACAGATTGCAGGTATGGCGCTGCTGCCCCCGCAAGGGATCCTGGTTCTGGCCAGCCGGTCGGGCTATCTGAAGCGCTTGTCTCTGGAGGAGATCCCCATCCTGGAGCGGGGTCAAGTGGGCGTGCCGGCCTTTCACTTCTCCGACCGGGGAGATGGCTTGGCGAGCTTGGTGGGTCTCCCCCCCGATTTGGAGCAGCATCCCCATCTGCAACTGGATGTGCTCACGGAGTCTGAACAGGTGTACTCCTTCTCTCCTGCCGAGATCCCGCTGCAAAGCCGATCCGGGGACGGATCCCTCCTGGTCAAAGGGGAGCGGGTCAGGGAGTTGCGCCTGTTCTGGCCGCAGTGGCTGCCGGAAGGCGATGTGGGATAGCTCTTGGGGGAGCAGAAGATCCCTAGGACGAAGAGCCTTCCCCAGGCGAGGCCGAATCGGTCGGCGGGGAGCCGGGATCCGTCTCCGGCACTTCGGGATGGCGAACGGGCTTGGGTAGGGTGCCACCTGACCTGATAACCAAACAGCGCACG
The DNA here is from genome assembly GCF_047462115.1 of Synechococcus sp. R50.1. Lineage (NCBI taxonomy): Bacteria > Bacillati > Cyanobacteriota > Cyanophyceae > Synechococcales > Synechococcaceae > Synechococcus > Synechococcus sp. R50.1. The sequence goes on from NZ_JANSIN010000009.1 coordinate 56,086, forward strand.
GTTTGGTGCAGCTCCTCCAGCAAAATGCTGATGGCAGAGCGGAAGTCTCGGTGGTCATCTCGCATTTGCTCCAGCATGGCGCGGATGACTTCCTGACAATCCTTCAGGATGTGCTGCTGCTGGGCAACAATCTGCACCAGTTCGCTTTGTTCCTTGAGCAGCTCCCGCAGACAAGAGCGCAGCTCTTCCACATGGCTCTGCCAAAGGGCCTGTCCTTCCCGCAGCTCCATCACGCTGGTGCGCAAATCGGCGGTCGAGTCTCTCAGGGCTTCGCTGTGGCGGCGCTCGGCTTCCAGTTGCTTTTGCTGCTCCTGCTGCTGTTGGCGCAACTCAGAATTGGCCCGCAAGTTGGCTTCCGCTGCCCTGAGCAATTGAGCCAATCGAACCTCAGTAACAACCCAACGCTCTTCCGGCGACAGAGATCGACCTCGGCCAATTCGTCTGCAGAAGTACTTCACAGTCGCTGCACCCTATACCCCATTCTCTACACTTTAGACTTTGGTCAAAGCGCCGCAAGACCTCAGCCCAAGAGGAAGCTTCTCCATCGGGCTTTGTCCCGGCTGTTTTTTGAGCTCACCCCATCATAGCCATAATACCGGATGCCGAATCCAGAAGTTCGGAAGGCGAGGCTGCCCCTCTCCAGGGATCCCAGTCGTTCTTCTAGGATGTTGAAGAGTTTGGATCAAGGAAACCATGCCTTCACTTGCCAATCAAGTGGTGCTGATTACCGGCGCCTCTGCTGGAATTGGGGAAGCAGTCGCTCTGGAGGCGGCCAAACGCGGGGCTCGCTTGGTGCTGGCGGCCCGCCGGGAAGGGCTGCTGCGAAACGTCAAAGACTTGGTGGAGAGTCGGGGAGCGGAGGCGCTGGTGGTGCCCACCGACATGGCCGATACGGCCCAGGTGGAGGCACTGGCCCAAAAGGCTCTGGATCATTTTGGCCGGGTGGATATCCTGGTGAACAACGCCGGCTATGGCCAGATGGGGCCGGTGGAAGAGGTGGATGTGGCGGCCATGCGGCGCCAGTTTGAGGTGAATGTATTTGGCTTGCACGCCCTCACCCGTGCCCTCTTGCCCCAAATGCGGGAACGGGGCAGTGGCCGCATCCTCAACCTCAGCTCGGTGGCCGGCCAGATGTCGATGCCCTTCAGTGGCGTTTACAGCGCCACCAAGTTTGCTGTCGAAGCCCTCAGCGATGCGTTGCGGGTGGAGGTGGCCCCCTTCGGCATCAAGGTCATCTTGATCGAGCCGGGGCCGGTAGCCACCGAGTTTGGCCGCGTGGCGGAAGAAACCTCTGCCGCTGTTGTCAACCCCAATGGCCCCTACAAAGCGATCTTGGACAAGACTGCCGAGCTGGCCAGCTCGTTTAACAAAATGGCCTGGCCGGTGGAGAAGGTGGTGGAGCCGATCCTGAGGGCGATGACCGATCCTCACCCTTCCGACCGCTACACTGCTTTCACAGGGGGCAAGGTGGCGTTGGGGCTGATGCGGCTGCTGCCGGCCTCTCTGGCCGACTCCATGTGGCGGCGCGTCTATGGGCTGGATGGTCTGGGATCCCCCGGCTCGGCCTAACTGCAGGCTTGTGGCGGGCATCGGATGGGGCAGGGATCCCTACAAGATCTCAAGCCCATTGAGTTCTCCTTGGTGCGGGGGCAGGGTTGTGCCTTCCAGGAGGGACAGGTTAAGTTTGTTAAAGGACTTTTAATAACCGAGCGTTCTCTTCCCTATGAACAAGCCTCTATCTCCCCAGCGCTGGCTGATCGCCCTCATGCTGGGCTTCTGTCTCTGGCAGGGATCCGGCCTGGTGCTGCAGCCTGCACCCGCCCATGCAGCTTTGGCCTCGGCCCTCACCTACGATCGCTTTTTGCGCTACGTCGAGGAGGGGCGGGTTACGGATGTGCGCCTCACGGACAACAATCTGGTAGCTGAAGTTACGGCTGTGGATCCCCAGACCCAGCATTCCACCCGCTACCGGGTGAACCTGCTGCCCAACACCGTACCGCAACTGGTGGACCGCCTCACCGAGCAGGGGATCGAAGTGGCAGTGGTACCCACCCGCAATGGCAGCGCCTTCTGGGCGCTTCTGGGCAACCTGGTGATCCCGCTGTTGCTGTTGGGGGGGTTGTTCTTTTTCCTGCGGCGTGCCGGTGGCGGAGCGGGCGGCCCTGGGCAGGCAATGAACTTCGGCAAATCCCGGGCCCGCTTTCAGATGGAAGCCAAAACCGGCGTTAAGTTCGACGATGTGGCCGGGATTGAAGAGGCCAAAGAAGAATTGCAAGAGGTGGTCACCTTCCTGAAGAAGCCGGAGCGCTTCACAGCGGTGGGGGCCAAGATCCCCAAAGGCGTGTTGTTGGTGGGGCCGCCGGGGACGGGCAAAACCCTTCTGGCCAAGGCCATTGCCGGCGAGGCAGGAGTGCCCTTTTTCAGCCTGTCCGGCTCTGAGTTTGTGGAAATGTTTGTCGGGGTGGGCGCCTCTCGCGTGCGGGATCTCTTCAAGAAGGCCAAGGAGAATGCGCCTTGCATCGTCTTCATCGACGAGATCGACGCGGTGGGCCGGCAGCGGGGGGCTGGCATCGGCGGTGGCAACGACGAACGCGAGCAAACCCTGAACCAGTTGCTCACCGAGATGGACGGCTTTGAGGGCAACACCGGCATTATCGTGATTGCCGCCACCAACCGCCCTGATGTGTTGGATGCCGCTCTCTTGCGTCCGGGCCGCTTCGACCGCCAGGTTACGGTGGATCGGCCTAGCTTTAAGGGGCGCTACGAGATCTTGCGGGTGCATGCCCGCAACAAGAAGCTGGCGGAAGAGGTCAGCCTGGAGGCGATTGCCCGCCGTACCCCCGGCTTTGCCGGCGCGGATCTGGCCAACCTGCTCAATGAAGCGGCCATTTTGGCGGCTCGCCGTCAGCGCATGGCCATCACCAACCAAGACATTGAGGACGCCATTGACCGCATCACCATCGGCCTGACCAAGCCCCCGCTGTTGGACGGCAAGAGCAAGCGCCTGATCGCCTACCACGAGTGTGGCCATGCCCTGTTGATGACACTTTTGCCCCACGCGGATCCCTTGAACAAGGTGACCATCATCCCCCGTTCCGGCGGCGCAGGTGGCTTTGCCCAGCAACTGCCCAACGAGGAGCAGATCGACTCCGGCATGTACAGCCGCGCTTGGCTGCTGGATCGGGTGGTGGTGGGCTTTGGCGGTCGGGCGGCCGAAGAGATCGTCTTCGGCTACTCGGAAGTGACCACCGGAGCCAGCAACGACCTGCAGCAGAACACGAATCTGGTGCGGCAGATGGTGACCCGCTTTGGCATGTCTGAGCTGGGGCCCTTGATGCTGGATCCCCCCAACAACGAGGTATTCTTGGGCGGCGGCTGGATGAACCGCGTCGAGTACTCGGAGGATGTGGCCGCCAAGATCGACCGCCAGGTGCGGCAGATCCTGGAGAGCTGTTACCAGAAAGCCAAGCAGATTTTGCTGGAGCACCGCCCTCTGCTGGATCGATTGGCCGATACCTTGGTGGAACGGGAAACCCTGGATGGCGACGAATTCCGGGCGATTGTCTCGGAGTATGTGCCCATCCCGGAGAAGGTCGGCCTGCCCAGTCCACTTGCGGAAGCGGGACGGAGTCCAAAGCTGGTCTAAGGGATCCCATCTCCATTGCCAGATAGACAACTGGGGGGGTTGTTGGGGCTGGATCCCGGCAGCTGCCCCCTTTTCCTCGCGAGTTTTGGGTTGCGTTGGGCTGTCGCATGCTCTCTTCGCTCTCTGCTTTGCCGGTTCACCTTTATCGCTGCCTGAGCTGCGGTCGGGAAGGGTTGACCCAATCACCAGGGCGGGAACAGGGATCCGTGGCGGATCGGGTTTATTGTCCCAGTTGCGGCCAGGTTTACCCCATCACCGCTTCTGGGGCTGTGGATTTTATCGGCAGCTCATCGGACCTGCATCTCACGCCGGCCCAAGCCATTGCCCATCTGCCTGGGTTTGCCTGGGGCTACGATCGCCTCTGGCGGCCCTGGGCCCTGTCGCTGCTGACGGGAGAGAGCTTTGGGAGCGAGCGGGAGAGTCAACTGCTGGCCGAGCTGGTGGGGGAGGAAGATCCCATCTTGGATTTGGGCACTGCCGGGGGGTACTGGAGCCGCTTGCTCCTGGCCAGGGATCCGCAGCGGACGGTGGTCGGCCTGGACAATGCGGCAGGGGTATTGGCGGAAGCCGCTCAACAGGCACAGCCCCACTGGCAGCACTACAGCCTGATGCGGGCCCGAGCTGAACAGCTTCCCCTCGCCTCTGGAACTTTTGGGGCGGTGATCAGTGGGGCGACCTTGAACGAAGTGCCTTTGGATCCCTGTTTGCGGGAAATTGCCCGTGTGTTGAGACCGGGAGGGGCCTTTGTCTCGATGCACAGCCAGCAGGTACAGGGATGGGGGCAGATGGTGCAGCAATGGCTGGAAGCCACCGGCCTTCATTTTTTCTCGGAAACCCAGTTGCGCGAGCACCTTCAACAGGTGGGGCTGCAGTTGGAGCGTTATCTCAGCTTGGGTTGGGTGGCCTTTGTGCGGGCAGTGCGCCTCTGATCTGGGCTGGGTTGAGGTGGCCATTCATTGAGTCCAGAGCGGAGCCATCACCCAAATCCAAGTCGCGTCGATCCCCAGCCCTCCTCTTCCACCGGGAGAGGGCCTGGGAGTGAGGGCGAGAGCGCAGGCTAGGGGATCCACTCCAGCCCAACGCCAAAGCTAAACTCCCGATCCAGGGTCGAGTTGCGCAGGCTATAGCGAGCAGAAAGACGAAAGGAAGGGCTAATGGCGTAGGCAGCGGTGATCTCCGCCAGGGTGGCCTGTCCTTCTTCCGGCTCCTGGGGGGCAACCCAACTGTAGCTACCGGTCAAATCTACACCTCCCGGAGCCAAGGCCAAAACAGCAAAAGCCCCATAGCTAACTCCACTGAGGCTGCGGTTCTTTTGTTCCAAAGCCCGATACCCCAGTTGTGGCGCCAGATTAAAAGGGGATCCCATGGGGGCCAGAAAGTAACGCATTTCCGACCCGTACTGGCGCACTTCGGGATGTTCGGAAGATTGGCGATAGTCACCGCTGAGGGTGAGGCGATCTCCCAGACGCAAATCCTGCAGGCTGATTCGCCAGTGCGAAGAGGACTCAAAGCCGGCCTGCAAGCGCGTGGGCAAGACAGGGGTGTTGCGGATTTCTTCCAGGAGATGGGGCGGGTTTTGCAGCCAGCGGCGCAACACGGGGCTGTCTTCTAAAATTCGGTCATCCAAGCCCAAATCCAAAGCGGCTGAGAGGGTGGCCGGCACCGGATCTGGAATAGGGGCTTGCGTGGAATTGGCCCAAACCGGCCACCCAGGCACCAGTCCAGCCCAGAGGAGCAGCATACCCAGGCGAAGCCCTTTGCCAGACTGTCTCACCACCTGCAACCCCATGCATCGCGTCCCTACTGTAGCTGCTTTCCGAGGGATTCTCCACGCAGACGGGCAGAGCCAAAGGGCGGCAACAACACCTCAAAGACGGCTCAACGACAACAGAAAGCCTAGCTGTTCCGACTGTTGGCAACCACCCGCAAGCGCTCGACCAATTTTTGCAGTTGCCGTTCAAATTGCAGACTTTGCCGCTGTAGCTGACTGACCTTTTCACAGCTATAGAGAACGGTGGTGTGATCTTTTCCCCCAAAGTAGTCGCCAATTTTGGGCAGGCTGAGGTTGGTGTAGTGGCGCATCAAAAACATGGCAATTTGCCGTGCTTGGCTGATGTCACGCTTGCGGGAGGATCCCAGTAAACTGTCTCGGTCGATGCCGAATTCTTCACAGACCACATCGGTAATCATGTCGGCGGTGATCTCTTTCGGCTCGCTGGGGGGATTGAGGATGGGCTGAATCGTCTCTACACTCATCGGCAAGCCAGAAATGGAAACATAGGCGACGGCGCGGATCAGGGCACCTTCCAGCTCGCGGATGTTGCTGGTGTAGGTGGTGGCAATGTACTCGATCACCTCTGCGGGCAAGTTCATTCCCTCGTACTCGGCTTTCTTCTTGAGAATGGCCATGCGGGTTTCGATATCCGGCGATTGAATTTCGGCAATCAGGCCCATCGAAAACCGAGAACAGAGACGTTCCTGCAGACGAGGGATCAAATGGGGGGAACGGTCGGCGGCCAGTACGATCTGTTTGCCGGACTCGTGCAGCGTATTAAAGGTGTGAAAAAACTCCTCTTGGGTGTACTCTTTGCCTTCGATAAATTGAACGTCATCCACCAATAAAATATCCACATCCCGATAGTGCTCCCGGAAAGACTGCATGCTGTCTCGCCGGATGGCATCGATTAAATCGTTGGTAAACCGTTCGGTGGACACGTAGAAGACCTTGGCGCGTGAATTGGCCTCCAGTTGGTAGTGGCCAATGGCCTGCATCAGGTGGGTTTTGCCCAGACCCACCCCACCGCAGAGAAACAGGGGGTTGTAGGCGCGCCCAGGCTTGTCGGCCACAGCCAGAGCTGCAGCGTGAGCCATGCGGTTGTTGGGGCCAACCACAAACCGCGAGAAGGAATACTTGGGGTTGAGATCCGGCGCCCGCATGGGCAGGCTGCCGCCGACTTCCAGTCCTAGGGTGGTGGAGGCAGGTAAGCTGCCGGCTCTGCCCGATGTTGGGGAAATCGCCCTTGAAGGGGGTTCTGCCTCGACAGAAGCGTGGGGGGAAACGGAAAACTCCACCTGCAAAGGGATCCCGGCCACCCGCTGCACAACCTCGGTGATGGTGGAGGCGTAGTGCTTTTGCAGCCAGCCCCGCGCCCATTCGCTGGGGGTACAGATGGTGAGGCGGTTGTCCACCAACGATTCAGCCCGCGCCGTTTTGATCCAAGCCTCAAAGGTTGGGCGGCTGAGCTGCACCTGCAGATGACACAGGGCTTCATCCCAGAGCTGATCCAGGGAAATATCCACACCACACACTCAGAGCGACACAGCAGAAGCCCAGAGGAAACAGCGGCGGCTTCCTCGACAGGAGCTTCGGGATTCCCAATTTAACTGCTCGGCGCGGGGTGGCCAATCTAGCAATTTTCCATTGAGTCTGCTAAGATTAACCACCTGTGATCAGTTGCCAGCAGGCTGAATGGCAGTCTGGTCAGCTCTGGCAAATGATCTTGGATTCATAAGTTGGCTTCTCACCATGACTCAGCGTACCCTTCGTGGCACCAATCGCAGACGCATTCGGGTTTCTGGGTTTCGGGCCAGAATGCGAACGGCAACTGGGCGTCAGGTCTTGCGGCGACGGCGGGCCAAGGGGCGTTATCGCCTGGCGGTTTCCTAAGCCCTTTGGTCAGAGATTTGATTTGTCTTGGTTTTTTGGAGCGTTGCAGCCCAAAACTCGCTGACTTCTGGGGCAGACTCTCCTCGGTGCCCAATGTTGCCGGCTCCTCATCGATTGCGGGATCGACGAGCTTTTCAGGCGCTCTACCAGGGAGGCCAACGTCGTTCCGGTGCAGGCTTGACTCTGCTGTTTCAGCCGATGCCTGCAGGGTGCGAAGGGATCCCTAGCCAAGTGGGACTGGTGATCGGCAGAAAGGTGAGCAAATCTGCCGTAAAGCGGAATCGGCTGCGCCGCCAGTTGCGAGAAATCTTGCGCCCCCTGTGCCCAAACCTGAAACCCGGCTACCGGCTGCTGTTCATCTCCAAGGCAAACCTGCTGACCTACCGATGGCCGGAGCTGAGGGCAGAGGTGCATCGTCTTTTACAAAAGGCCGATCTGCTCGTCGGCACAGATGTAGACTCAACAGGTGCAGACTCAGATGCCAAGCCGTCCTAAGAAACTTGAGCTGCACAGGTTTTTGCTACCCATGCTAGCCTGTTGCCATCATCTGCCGGTGGTCACGCTAGATATGGGGTGTCATGTACGTCAAGCGGATTGAGCTGACCCGATTTAAGTCCTTTGGTAGCACAACCTCGATACCCCTGTTGCCGGGGTTCACGGTCATTTCCGGCCCCAATGGCTCCGGTAAGTCTAACATCCTGGATGGGATCCTGTTTGCGCTGGGGTTATCGTCCTCGCGAGGGATGCGGGCAGAAAGGCTGTTGGATCTGGTGCATTCCGGCAGCCTCAACGGCAATCGGCAGGTGGAAACCCATGTTTCTGTCACCTTTGAGCTGGGGCCGGGAGAAGATGGTCAGCCCAGGGAATGGAAAGTCAGTCGCCGGCTGCGGGTCAAGCTCGGAAAGGCTGAGGATCCCACTCGCGATAGCGGGACGGATTCTCTCCCCTACACCAGCACTTTCTACATCAACGATGTGCCCTGTACCCTGAGCGAGCTGCACGAACAACTGGAGGCGATGCACATCTACCCCAACGGCTACAACGTCGTTTTACAGGGGGATGTCACCAGCATCATTTCCATGCACCCCAAGGAACGGCGGCAGATCATCGACGAATTGGCGGGGGTGGCCACCTTCGACCGCAAGATCGCCCAGGCCAACAGCAAGCTGGAGGCGGTACGGGAACAAATTGAGCGCTTTCGGCTCATCGAACAAGAATGGCAAGCTCAAGGAGAGCGGCTGCTCAGAGAGAGCGAAAAGGCCCAACACTATCAGCAACTGCGGCTGCAGTTGCAAACGCTGGAGCAGCAGCAACAGGTGTTGCTTTGGCGGCATTTGCAGGCCCAAGTGGAAGAAACCCAGGCGGCCATTCAGCAGCTTCTGGAGGCTCAGGAGCAGGCCACCGCTCAGGTGCAGACCTTGAGCGAGCATTTGCAGCAAGCCGAAGCCGCCCTGACCGAGTTGCAAAGCCGCATCCACGCCCTTGGAGAGGAGGAATACCTGCACCTGCAAGCCCAGATTGCCGCCGCCGAAACACAACGGCAACAGGTCAGCCAACAGATCGCAGCCTGGCAGCAGGAGATCGAGCAAGCGCAGCGCCTACATCAGGAGCGGCAAACCCAACAGCAGCATCTGCAGGCGGAGCTGGAACACCTGCACAGCCAACAGGAGCAACTGGCCCAAGCCCAGGGATCCCTGCAGGCCCAGGTTCAGAAAGCCCAAATTAGCTTGGAACAGAGCCGCGAACAGCTGCGCGCCCTAGCCCAATCCGCTGATGCCTGGGTGAAACAGCAGCGCTACCTCACCCGCCACATTGAGGAACTCCGCGCTGAACAGGAGCCTCTCCAACAGGAGCAAATTCGCCTGCAAGAGCGACAACGGCAACTGGAACGACAAAGCCAAGAGATCCAAGCGGAGATTGCCCAGATCGAGGCGTGGCTGGGATCCCACCTGGCCCTCACCGCCGAGCTGGAACACACTTGCCGACAGTCGGAAGCTCAGGTTCAAACTTTGGCCCAAGAGCTGGCCCAACTGCAGGCCAGCCTGGAGTTGGATCGCGCCACCCACGAGCGCCTGGCCGCCGAGCTGCACGCCAAGCAGCGGCAACTGGACAAATGGGAAACCCGCCGCCAAGTGTTGCAAGAATCCCAGGGATCCCGAGCGACCCAAGCCATCCTGAGTGCCCGTCTGCCGGGGGTTTTGGGGTTGGTGGCCCAGTTGGGGCAGGTGGATCCCCAGTATCAACTGGCGCTGGAGATCGCGGCAGGGAACCGGCTGCACTTTGTGGTGGTGGAGGATGACACCGTGGCCGTGAGCGCTGTCAACTTTTTGAAACGGGAAAAAGCCGGACGCGCCACCTTTTTGCCCTTGAATAAGCTCCAGCCCACCCGCCCCCCCAGCCCCCTAAAACTAGACGGCCTGATCGACTACGCCATTCGTTTGGTGCGTTTTGAAGAGCGCTACCGGGATGTGTTCGGCTTTGTGTTCGGCTCCACCCTGGTTTTCCAAAGCCTAGAGCTGGCCCAGCCCCACATCGGCAAGCACCGCATGGTTACTCTGGAAGGGGAGCTGTTGGAAACTTCGGGCGCCATGACCGGCGGCAGCGCCCCCCAGCGAGCTGGGATCCATTTTTCTGCCGGCGGACACAAGGGCTCCGTCTCGCTATCGCCATCGGAAGAAGAAGCCTTGCGCTCCCGCTTGGCCGAGCTGGAGGAACTGCTGGCCGCCCTCACCCTGCGCCTACAAGCAGCCCAAGCCCGCGAAAAACAACTGGCCCAAGCCCTGCTCCTGGCTCGCCAAGACGCCCTGCAAGCCCAGCAATATCTGGAGCGGCACCAAGCCGACTGCCAAAAGCAACAGGCCCGCCTGCAACACCTGCAGGGATCCCTGGCGCAAAGGCAAAGCGAAAGCCACCAGATCCAGCAGCGGCTCCAGCAGATTCAACTGCGTTGGGATCCCTTGCAACAGCGCCTAGCCGATCTCGCCCTCAAGCTCAGCCAACTGGAGGGATCCCCGGTGAACCAGCATTGGCAGCAACTGCAGCAGGCGGTGCAGCAGCAAGAAAGTCGCTTGGCAGAGCTGCAGCAGCAACTGACCCAACTGGAGCGGCAACAGCAGGAGAACTCCGGCCAACAACACCTGAAACAGGCCCAAATCCAGCACCACCAGGAGCGCCTGCAGGAGAGCAAACAGCGCCAAGCCTATCTGCAGGAGCAAATCGTCCAAGCCCAAGCCACCCTTGGCCAAATCCAGCAACACCTTGCCGAGCAACGGCAACAGATGAGCCAGATCGAGGCCCGACTTTCCCACCTGCGCCAAGAGCGAGATCGGCAGGAATTTCAACTGCGGGCTCAACAACAGCAGATCCAACGCCTGGAGTGGGAACGCTACAACGCCCTCACCCAACAACAGGAAAAAGAGGCTCTGCTGGCCCAACTGCAAACCCAACTGCAAGCGGTGGCCCAAGAGCTGCCGGATCCGCTGCCCGACTTGCCCGCCACCCTGACCTTAGACGAGCTGCAGCTGCAAAAACGCAAAATCGAAGAGCAATTGCGATCCCTAGAGCCGGTGAACATGCTGGCCATCGCCGAATACGAACAGACCCAAGCTCGCCTGCGGGATCTCAGCGCCAAACTGGAAACCCTGCACCAAGAGCGCACCGAGTTGTTGCTGCGCATCGAGAACTTTTCCACCCTGCGTCGGCAAGCCTTCTTGGATGCCTTTCATGCCGTCAACGGCCATTTTCAAACCATCTTTGCCCAACTTTCCGATGGGGATGGTCATTTGGAATTGGAAAACCCAGAGGATCCCTTTGCGGGCGGTCTAACCTTGGTGGCCCACCCCAAAGGTAAGCCGGTGCGCCGTCTCAGCGCCATGTCGGGAGGAGAAAAATCCTTGACAGCCCTCAGCTTTATTTTTGCTCTGCAGCGATTCCGCCCTTCCAGCTTTTACGCCTTTGATGAAGTAGATATGTTTTTGGACGGGGCCAATGTGGAAAAATTGGCCAATATGATCTGGCAGCAATCTCGTCAGGCGCAGTTTTTGGTGGTCAGTTTACGCCGCCCGATGATCGAAAAAGCTGAGCACACCATTGGTGTAACCCAGGCCCGCGGTGCATACACTCAGGTGATCGGCCTGACCAAACCCGCCCCTCACCCCAGTTAAGATGTGGCTTGGTTAAGAGCAGAGGGCAAATCCTGAGGTCCCATTAGACTCATTCTAAGAATGGTTTAGGAGTGTCCAAACGCCTGCCATGGTTGCTCTGACTCTGAATCTATCCCCCCTGACAACCCTGAGCCGAGCAGATTTTATTCGGCTTTGTGCCGCCAATCCTGACCTGAAGCTGGAGCGTACCGCTCAAGGAGAATTGGTTATCATGTCTCCAACCGGCGGGGAAACCGGCCACTGGAATGCCGAAATCACCACAGACTTAACCCTTTGGAATCGGCAATCGGGCCGAGGGAAAAGCTTTGATTCTTCCACCGGATTTTCCTTGCCTTCAGGCAGCGACCGCTCCCCTGATTTGGCCTGGATCCCGATTGAAAAGTGGGAAGCTTTGGATCCCTCAGTCCGTCAAGGATTTTTGCCCTTGTGCCCCGATTTTGTGGTGGAGATCCTCTCGCCCACCGACTCTTGGATTCAAACTCAGGCCAAGATGCAAGAATACATGGACAGCGGCTGCCGGCTGGGGTGGCTGCTGGATCCCAAGGCCAAGCGGGTGATGATCTACCGACAAGGGCAAGCGCCGGAATTGGTCGAAGATCCGGAAACCTTATCGGGAGAGGACGTGCTGCCGGGCTTCACCTTGCCCATTCGCAAGATCTGGTCTGCCTAACGTTAGTAACTTTCACGGATTCACAATCCCTGATACAGATTTTTTCCACACCCTTAACCCAGCCAACTCTGATGGATCTCTCGCATGACAGGGATCCCACGCAATTGCAGAACTCTCCCAACCTTGGAAACAGCTGCAGTAAAAATGTTGAGCGATAGGCCAAAAACAGGCGGAGTCACACTACCATGGCTGCTCTGACTCTGAATCTATCTCCCCTGACAACCCTGAGCCGAGCAGATTTTATCCGGCTTTGTGCCGCCAATCCTGACCTGAAGCTGGAGCGTACTGCCCAAGGAGAACTGGTCATCATGTCTCCAACCGGTGGGGAAACGGGCAACCTCAACTTCGAAATTGCCGGGGAAGTTTATGTTTGGAATCGGCAATCGGGCCGAGGGAAAAGCTTTGATTCTTCCACCGGATTTTCCTTGCCTTCAGGCAGCGACCGCTCCCCTGATTTGGCCTGGATCCCGATTGAAAAGTGGGAAGCTTTGGATCCCTCAGTCCGTCAAGGATTTTTGCCCTTGTGCCCCGATTTTGTGGTGGAGATCCTCTCGCCCACCGACTCTTGGATTCAAACTCAGGCCAAGATGCAAGAATACATGGACAGCGGCTGCCGGCTGGGGTGGCTGCTGGATCCCAAGGCCAAGCGGGTGATGATCTACCGACAAGGGCAAGCGCCGGAATTGGTCGAAGATCCGGAAACCTTATCGGGAGAGGACGTGCTGCCGGGCTTCACCTTGCCCATCCGCAAGATCTGGTCCACCTGACATTCTACGGTCGTTTTATAGTCATTTTAGACAGGAATGAAACATTTCTGTTGTATTGTGTATTGGTTCCTAACTCCCCTCTCCCAAAGGAATAGGGGCTGGGAGTGGTCGCAGAAGCTGCACGGAATGCTTGAGGAGTGTCTCAATCTAGTTTGGGATGACTATAGTCCTCAGATTGGGGTCTTTCGCGCAATTCTGGCGAGACTGGGATCTTGGCCAGGCTGGATAAGGCCCACCGATGCCTTTTGCACCTGCTGGACTTCTTGCAAAAGCTGCAAGTAAAAAGTCCGTCGTTCCCAATCCAGATCTCGGAGCCCACAGCCTGGCTCTCGATGGTGCAGGCAATCGCGAAACTGACAGGCGCCCAAGCGATCCCTTACCTCCGGGAAGCACCGTATCAACTGCAAAGGATGCACCGGCGGGATCCCTTCGCCAGCATTGAATCCCGGCGAATCGGCGATCCAACCGCCTTCCGGCAAAGGAAACAGCTCCACATGGCGGGTGGTGTGCCGACCATGGCCCAAACGTCTGGAGACGGCCTGAGTAGCCAGCCGAACGTCCGGCAGCAGCCGATTGAGCAAGCTGGATTTGCCCACCCCGGAAGGGCCCATCACCACCGAGATCTGATCTCGACAGCACTGTTGCAACTGGGGGATCCCAGCTTGGGTGTGGGCACTGACCAACAGAGGCTCATATCCCCACCTCTGCAGACGCTCCACCCAAGTTGTCGCCACTTCTGGATCCACGCAGTCGCATTTGTTCAACACCACCTGAACCCGCAGTTGGCTGGCCTCAGCTTGCACCAGCAGACGACTGAGGGCGTTGGGCTCAGGGTCGGGCTCGGCCAGGGCCACCACCACCAGAACTTGGGTCGCGTTGGCAATAGCGGGTCGAGGCAGCTGAGTGCGCCGCGGCAGGATCGCCTCGATCACCCCCCGCTCCGGCCAGAGGTCGGCGGCAGCAGGCGGCAAGCGCACCTCCACCCAGTCCCCCACCATCACCTGCTGGCCCATTTTTTTCAGCTTGGCCCGACTGGTACAGAGAATCTCTGCCGGCGTGGGCTTTTCAACCGGAAACCGAGCCGGGATCTCGGGAAAGAGGGCAGCCAAACTTGGATCGATACGCACGCGATAAAAGTTGGCCTGCGCTGCTCGCACCCAGCCGGTACAATCTTTTCCTTCCGGTTTCACCGGGCTCATGCCGACTCAGGCGTGCCGCGACGCACCCAGAGAATGTAATGGCCTTCGGGGGAAGCTGCCTGTCCCTCAATCCGATGCCCGGCCATGGCTAGACTGTTGGGCACCTGCTCCAGAGGTTCTCCCGCATCCAGCCATAGCTCCAGCAGTTCTCCAGGAGCCATGCGCTCCAGGCGCAGCTTCGCCCGCACGTAGTTAAGTGGGCAAGGGATCCCGCGCTGGTCAAGGATAAACTTGACCTCTTCCGACGAAACAGCCTCTGCAGTCATTCTTCCTCACGCTCCCGGTTGCCAGGCATCTGGGCCAGCCCCCGCAACAACCCGCCCAAGAAACCATCCCGCTTGTTGATGCGTTCTCCGTGCAACTCAGCCAAGCGCATGAGCAATTCCCGCTCTTCCGAGCTGATGCGGGTGGGGATCTCCACCACCAAGGTGATTTGGTGGTCGCCCCGAGACATCGGGTTGCCAATGCGAGGTACCCCCTTGCCCTCCAGGGTCAGCACTGTACCCGGCTGGGATCCGGCTGGGATGGTCAGCTCCACCTCCTCCTCCAGGCCGGCTTTCGAGTCCACGGTGGGCACAGAGACCTTGGCCCCCAAGATGGCCTGCAAATAGCTCACCCGCACCTCCGAGAGAATGGTCAGGCCATCTCGCTGGAAGTCGGGATCCGGTTCCACAAATAGGTAGACGTAGAGATCCCCGGGCGGGCCACCGCGTCGACCGGCATCGCCTTCCCCAGAAACCCGCAAACGGGTGCCACTATCCACGCCGGCTGGGATGTTGATGCGCAGTTTCTTCGTGGTTTGGGCCAAGCCCTCGCCGTTGCAGTTGTAGCAGGGCTCCTCCAACACCTGACCGCTGCCACCACAGGTGGGACAAACCGAGACCTGAGTGAAGTTGCCGAACGGCGTGCGGGTTGCCCGTCGCACCTGACCGCCGCCTCCGCAGGTGGGGCAAGTTTTCACCTCCGTACCGGGCTTGGCCCCGCTGCCCCCACAGACATTGCAGACCTCCAGGTGGCTGATGCGAATTTGCTTTTCGCCGCCGAAGATGGCTTCCAGAAACTCCAGTTTTAGGTCAAAGCGCAGATCATCGCCCCGTACCGGCCCCTGGCGACTGCGGGCATAGCTGGCTCCTGCCCCTGCAAAGTTGGTGAAAAAGCTCTCGAAAATGTCGGCAAAGCCACCCATCCCCGCAAAATCCTGGAATCCACTTGCTGCCGCAGCAGCTCCACTCAAACCCGCTTCTCCAAAGCGATCGTAGCGAGCTTTTAGCTCATTATCAGAGAGCACCTCATAGGCACGGTTGATCTCTTTGAAGCGCTCCTCGGCGCCTGGCTCCTTGTTGACATCCGGGTGGTACTTACGAGCCAACCGTCGATAGGCGCGCTTGATCTCCTCTTTGGAGCTATCGCGGCTAACCCCCAAGATTTCATAGTAGTCGCGAGCCATAGAAGCGCTTCAGAAGAGGTTAAAGATCAAAACATCAGACACACTTGAGATGCAACTTGTCAGGCAGCGCAACCGAAGCAGACCTACAAGGCACCGGAGCTGGGGGAGAGCAAGCAGTTGCCTAGAATCCTCAGCGAGCTCCATAGATCTCGCTACCCATCTCCAGCAGGACAGCCCGCAGCTCTTCCATTGCGTTCCGTAAAGTTGCTAAGTCTACGTTATCATTTGCCAGCAATGCCCTCAATGTGCCCGCCACTTGAGCCCCCCGCTGGATTCGAGCTTCGCTGAGGCGATTGCCATGCTCCTGCAGGGTTTTGTCGTAGTTGTAGAGCAGGCTATCTGACTGGTTGCGGGCTTCCACCAACTGCCGCCGGCGCTGATCTTCTTCGGCATAGGCCTCCGCTTCCCGACGCATTCGCTCGATCTCGCTGCTGCTCAAGCCACCGTTGTTGGTGATCTTGACGCTCTGCTCGATTCCTGTCCCCTTTTCCCGAGCCGAGACTTTCAAGATCCCGTTGGCATCGATGTCAAAAGAAACCTCGATCTGGGGCACCCCACGGGGAGCCGGCGGGATCCCGGTCAGCTGAAAGCGGCCCAAGGTTTTGTTGTCTTTGGCCATGGCCCGCTCTCCCTGCAGGACGTGAATCTCCACCACACTCTGGCCATCGGTGGCAGTGGAGAAAATCTGGGTTTTACTGGTGGGAATGGTGGTGTTGCGCTCGATGATGCGGGTGAAGACTCCCCCCAGCGTTTCCACCCCAATCGAGAGAGGGATCACGTCCAGCAGCAGTAGATCTTTCACTTCTCCACCCACCACGCCTGCCTGGATGGCAGCGCCAAGGGCCACCGCCTCGTCCGGGTTGACGGAGCGATCTGGGTTTTTTTTGAAGATTTGCCGAATTTTCTCCTGGACAGCGGGAATACGAGTAGAGCCGCCCACCAGCAGCACGCGGTCGATGTCTGCAGGGGAGAGGCCAGCATCCCGCAGCGCCTGTTCTGTAGGCTCCACGGTGGCCTCCACCAGATCCCGCACCAACTCCTCAAACTTGCCGCGGGTCAGCTCCACTTCCAGGTGCTTGGGCCCCGAATCGTCGGCGGTGATAAAAGGCAGGTTAATGAGTGTAACCTGGGTGCTGGACAGCTCAATTTTGGCCTTCTCAGCAGCCTCCCGCATCCGCTGCAGGGCCATGCGATCCCGCGAGAGGTCGATCCCTTCCGTCTCCAAAAACTGACGGATGAGCCAATCGACAATTCTTTGGTCGAAGTCATCCCCCCCCAGGTGGTTGTTGCCGGCAGTCGCTTGCACCTCAAACACGCCGCTGCCCAGTTGCAGCACCGAGACATCGAAGGTGCCGCCACCCAAATCGAAAACCAGAATGCGTAGGTCTTGATCTTGTTTGTCTAGGCCATAGGCCAGGGCGGCTGCTGTCGGCTCGTTGATGATGCGCAGCACCTCCAGGCCGGCAATGGTGCCCGCATCTTTGGTGGCCTGCCGCTGGGCATCGGTAAAATAGGCGGGAACGGTGATCACGGCTTGGGTCACCGGCTCCCCCAGATAGGCCTCCGCATCGGCCTTCAGCTTTTGCAGGATCATGGCGGAGATCTCCTGCGGAGTGTAGGCGCGATCTTGCACCGCCACTTCCACCATGTTGTCTCGACCGGGGATGACTTTGTAGGGAACCCGCCTCCGCTCATCTTCGGTCTCGGCAAAGGTGCGGCCAATGAAGCGTTTGATGCTGAAGATGGTGTTTTCAGCATTGGTAACCGCCTGGCGCTTGGCCAGTTGGCCCACCAAGCGGGTGTTGTTCTTGGCGAAGCCGACAATGCTGGGGGTGGTGCGCCCTCCCTCGGCGTTGGTGATCACAACGGGCTGACCACCTTCCAAAACCGCCACGCAACTGTTGGTGGTTCCCAGGTCAATCCCGATGACTTTACCCATAGCCCCCTCTTCCCGTGCGCCAAGTCTCAACCCAAGAACGCGATTCCACGGATCTTAAAAGCATTCTGCCCAGAATCCCGCAGAAACCTTCAGACGTTGCTTTCGTCTCCGTAGCTTTACTGTAGCGTTTCTGAGACTGCTCTGGCTCTGTTTGTCAAGGTTCAAGTGAGCAAGTTCGGCTAGGAAGGTTGGGGGTTTTGGGGAGAGGCGGGCGTGTTTTCCGGACCAGCTTCGATGGTGGCTTGGGCTGGGGGGGATGGTTCAGAGCTGGGGCTGCCCGCCGAGACGGCCACCATGGCATGACGGATCACCAAGTCCCCCAGCTTGTAACCTGGCTGATATTCGACGGCTACCACATCTTCAGGATAGTCTGGGCTGGGCTGACGGGCTATGGCTTCGTGCAGGTTGGGGTCGAAGGGCTGGCCCACCGATTTCATGCGGGAGACGCCCATCTTCTTCAGGCATTCCACCAGCAGGCGGTAGACGCTCTGGTAGCTGTTGTGCAACTCCCGCTCGCGGTCGGTTTCCAGCTTCAGCTGCTGCTGAGCCCGCTCAAAGCTGTCCACAACAGGCAAGATCTCCAGCACAAATTTCTGCCGTTCTTTTTGGCTGAACTCTTCTTTTTCCCGCTGGGTACGCCGCCGGTAGTTTTCAAAATCGGCGTAGAGGCGCAGGTAGGCGTCTTCTTTCTCTTTGAGTTGCTGGCGGACAACTTCCAACTCGTGCTGGAGCTGCTTGAGAGCTTCACCGGGATCTGGAGAAGGCTCAGCTGCGGTTTCTCCGGAGGAGGTACCGGCTTCTGCTTCGCTATCTTCCAAAATCAGCTTCTCCAGCTCTGCCTCTACGTCGATCTCTTCTTCCTGTAGTTCAGGATAGGTATCTTCTGGGGCCATCGGTTGCTTCTCTTCGGCAGTCATGGGCGATGTCGGCAAGTGTTAGCAATGAGCAGTGACTCGGATATCCCCAGTTTGGCAGTTTCAAAACCGCCGCTGCACTCAGCCAAACCAGGCTCTGTGTTGATCGTATTCTACCGGGTTCTCTTTCAGCCAGTTGAAGTCAATATCTTTTCTTTCCTAGCCGACCAGCAGATGTTCCCGTGGCCGGCCCAGGCAATCGGGGAAGTAGATCTTGGCCAAGTCGGGGATTAGGCGCCAGTTGGGGCTGTAGATGGGTTGAATGGGGGAGTGGGTGTGAATATAGTAGACCAGAAAGTCGCGGATGCTATCGGCTGAGATCCACAGGGTTTGGGCTTCTTGGAACATGCTGTAACCGCCGCCGCCGCCGGCTCGGTAGTGGTTAATGGCCAGGCGAAAGGTCTGTGCTGGTTCCACCGGCTGTCCGCGGAATTGTAAGGTCACCAGGCGCTTTCCTACGGGGCGGGTGAGATCGAAGCAGTAGTCGA
Source organism: Synechococcus sp. R50.1 (assembly GCF_047462115.1). NCBI lineage: Bacteria > Bacillati > Cyanobacteriota > Cyanophyceae > Synechococcales > Synechococcaceae > Synechococcus > Synechococcus sp. R50.1. Next base: position 74,986 of record NZ_JANSIN010000009.1, read on the forward strand.
TGCCGTGGTAGAGGTCGAAGGTGTAGCCGCGGGCTTCGGGGGCCACGACGGCAGCAGGATCGGCGGGAAGGTGATTGGGATCCAACTGGCGAAAATAGCCGGCGGTCTGTTCTAGGGCGCGCCGCAGAATATCTCCGGTGATCTCCAAAACGCAGAGGGTGTTGTCGTAGACGGTGAGGCTGTAGGCATCTTGCAGGGAGATGGGGCCTGCCGACAGGCCGGCGCTGCTGCAGATGTTGACCAGGGAGAGCTCTGCGGGGAATCCTGCCTCCCGCACTGCTTGCAATTGGGCCTGATGGAGCAGCTCTGCCAGAGGGTTGGCCCCCAGACGGGCTGCCAGACCGCCGCTATAGGCAGAACGGGCTTGGCCAATGGGCTGACGGATGTAGCGCAGGGTGGCTTGATGATAGGGCTCTGTCAAGGCCAAGAGTTCGGGATCGGGAGGGATCCCTTCGGCGGAGAGGAGCTGTGCGCTTTTGCTGATGATTTGCCAGCGGCTGCCCTGGCGCTCCAGCTCCAGGGATACCTGGGAGAGGTGGCTGCCCCAATAGCCGGGCTGAACTACCAGAGCTTGGGATCCCCCCAAACCGGCAATGGTCTGGTGGGTATGGCCGGAGAGGATGACGTCAATGCCGTCCAGTTCGGCCAGGGCCAACAGTTCGTTTTCCCCTGCCAGGCTTTTGTTGCTGCACCAGCCGGAGCGATCCGGGTTGTGCCAATGCTCAGGGGTGCGCAGGGGGGGCAATTGGTTGGGGCCGCTGTGCAGGATCAAGATCAAAACATCCACCTGAGGTCGCAGCAGCGATAGGTAGTGGCGGGCGGTCTCCAACAAGGGGGCAAAGCGCAGCCCCGCAATGTAGTCGGGTCGCTCCCAGGTGTCGATGCGGGGGGTGGTCAGCCCTAGCAAGCCAACGCGAACCCCGGCCAATTCCCGGATCAGGTAGGGCTGGAAGAGGGGATCCCCATTCTGGCGGAGGATGTTGGCGCAGAGCACCGGACAGCGGAGATCGCCGATAAAATCCTGGAGAACTTGCAGCCCAAAGTTAAAGTCGTGGTTGCCGGGGGTAAAGGCGTCGTAGCCCAAGGCGTTGAGAGCATGAGCCAAGGGGTGAGGGGAGACACGCTCCACTTGCGCATAGTAGCTGCCTAAAGGGGATCCCTGAATGGTGTCGCCGCTGTCGATGAGCAGGACGGGATCCTCACTGGCTGCTCGCACGCGCTTGATGAGGGTGGCCAGCTTGGCTAAACCGTGCTCCGCAGGGATCCCGGTGAAGTAGTTCCAGGGATGTAGATTGGCATGGAGATCCGAAGTGTGGAGAATTGTTAACCGCATTCTCATATCATAGCCAAAGTCAAAGCCCAACCCAAACTCGTCAGCCCAGCAAGAACAGCACCTGCACACAGCCCACCAAAAAGCCGAGGAGGCCGCCTAAGTTGACGATGGCCTGGAGTTCTTGGCGCACAATCTGCTGGATGGCCTGCTCCAGGTCGGCAGGGGAGGTGGCGTTGACTTTATCGGCAATGACCTGATCCAGGTTCAACACCGGGATCACCTGCATCATCAGGGATTCGAGATCTCGTTCTAGGTAGCGCTCCAAGACCAAAGCCAGGTCGGCGCTGATCTGGTCGATGGAGGTGATCAACGCCTTGGAGTTGCGCAGGCGTCCCAACACCAGGCTGGCCACTTTTTCCCAATCGATGGTCTCCCCCAGCCCTTTGATAACCTCTGGCCCTTGGCTGCGCAGGTAATCTTGGATCCCGTCGCGGAGGGCACGGCGCAACTGACGCACGGCGGAAACCGGCAGGTTTTGCAGCGAGAGGTTCTGCAGGATCTCGGTCAGGCGGCGGGAGGCGTTGATGTCTTTGAGCAGATCTTCCAAGATGGCTTCTGCCCCTTCCGGCTCTTCTAGACAATAGGTGCGCAGGCGCAACAGGGCATTTTTCAGGCCGAACAAGTTGGCCACCACCCAGTAGGAGCCGGTCGCTCGTTCACGAAACTCCTCGTCAAGGGATTCGATGTTGCGATCGGTGAGAAAGTCCACCAAGTTCTGCCGCAACACCTTTGGGGGCAGCGCCTGCTTCAGGATCCACTCCGAGAGCTGCTTAGCCTGCTCGGCACTGAGACGCAGCTCCAGCAACACTTGGTCGAACAGTTGGTTAATGGGCCCTTCCAAAAAGGTTTCTTGGCGGGCCAGCACCTTCACCAGGCGGGGCAACGACTCGTTAAACAGGTCGGCTAAAATGCGCGCCAACACCTGAGCAGTTTGCTGCTGTTGCTCAGGGTTTTGCAGCCGATCCAGGGCTACCCCCAGCAGCCAGCGGATCCCTGCTTGCATGCGCTCGGTTTGCAGCAGCTTACGGGCCAGATTGTGCAGTTCCTCCGGCGTGAGCAGGGATCCCATGATGGTCTTGGCGATCTGCTTGGCCAGACGGGGTTGGTTCTGCGGGATCAAACCGGGGGTGAAGGGGATGCGCCAGCCGAAAACCCGATAGGGGCGGTAGGGCCGGAACAGCATTTTGATGGCAATGTCGTTGGTGAAATAGCCGATCACCAGCCCGGCCAGCGGGGGCACAACGTAGATCCAGAAGGCCATGGAACCAATGGAGGGGGCTCTCTTCTACTCTACCGAGCTGCCCCGAGTCACTTCAGCCAGCCACAGGGCAAAAGAGGGTTGACCAGTTATTGGATGATCAGGCTATCGGTCAGTTCCAGCTCCACCAACGTATTGGGCTGTAGCGTCACCACCCGGTCGATATTGGTACTGCCTGCCGCAGCGCCGGCCAAGCTGCCGGCCAAGATCGGCAAAAAGCCCCATCCCCCCGTGAGGATCCCCAAGGCCAACCCACCTGCTGCCCCATAGCCTGCCCCGCGGGCTACAGTTGTGCCGACATCGGCGTTGCGATCCAACCCGACTGGTAGCGGCGCAGATTGGCCTCTCACCAAGTAGGTGGAAGAGCCGATGGTGAGGCGGTTGGCCACAAAGCGGCTGCCGACGACCCGCTCTTGGGGATCGGCGCTCTCCGCCTCCCGGCCAGACAACTTCAGTTCTCGGTAAACCGGCTCAAAAGTGCCCCACACCACACTCCCTGCCGGGATCACCACCTGGCCAAAGCGATCCACCACCGGCTCGGAGACTTCCAGGTGGCCGTTGATGGCCTGGTAGGGCTGGAAGGTGATGGGGCGGTAAGCCGTGAGGAGAATACGGGTGCCGGCAGGCAGCTCGCCCCGCGTGGCTCCGGAGAGATCCCCACCTGGGCTGAGGTCGGGCCGACGTTGATAGGAATAGGCCTCGCCTTGGGGGAGTTGTCCACCTGGGGCCGCTTGAACGGGCACCACCGGGATCGGATCCAAGGCCGGAGCTGTGGGATCCAGCGGCATTTGCGGCACCTGAGGTACAGGCGGTAGGGCCGGTGGGGCGGCAGAGCTGGGGGAGGGCGGAGGGCTCAGCAAGGGCAAGGTAGGGACGGGATCCCCCCTGGGGGGCACCGGCTGAGGGGTGAACTCGAACTGCTGAGCAGCAACCGGGGTAACGGCACCGGCTATCAACACCCCCCAAAAGGAACTCCTCTGCAACAAATGCAGGAACGGCTGCAAGGTTGAGCTCATGGATCCCATCCAGTCGCAACTGGCAGTAGCTTAACATCCTGCCCCGCTTGTGCCCACTAGATTTAGTAGGTATTAAGGGATCGGAAGCTCTTAAAACACTATTGAGCCTGTTCGGGGTCTGGATCGAGTTTTCCCTAGGGGCTGGGGGAAGGAGAAGGAGTCGGTCCGCCGGGATCCCCTGGCTGGGGGGCTGGGGATTCTGGCTTAGGAGACTCTGTAGCCTCACTCTCCTGAGCCTCGGGGCTGGACTCCGGCTTGGGTTCTGCAGGAGACCGTCCTTCTGGAGAAGGAGAAGGTGAAGGCTGATACATTTACGCTGAACACTGCTGAACATCACTGTTCAACTATGCAGCGATAGCATTCTGTTTGTTTCCAAACA
>NZ_JANSIN010000010.1:0-65047 GCF_047462115.1 Synechococcus sp. R50.1
ACTTGAGCAACCGCTATCATGTCTGCTCTGGTTGTGGGTTTGAAATCCCCAGGGATCGGGGCTCGGTGATGGTGATGTACAACGTTGCCACTAATCGGCAACCGGGGTTGGGAACCGGCCTCGTGAGTCTTGGATGCTCCAGCTCTACTTCAAAGTCCTGCGGGTCTATGAAGCAACTGGGGCAGAGGAAGAGACTAAAATCCTGCCGTCAAGGGGATGGGGCATCAGAAACCCCATCCGCCTATGCGGTGGGGTAGTTCATGCAGTTGTAGATTCGTCGCAGAGGTAGAGGGATCGCCATGAACCTGTTGAGCTTGGCCTTGCCGGATCTGTCGGCAGCTTCGGATCGGTTAACCGCCGCCTTGCAGCCCGTAGCCCAGTTTTTTGCCGGCCTCAACTTGCCCCAACCCATTGTGCAATGGGGTCACCCTTTGATGATGGGAATCGTGGTGGTGGTGATGGGCAGCTTTGTCGGCCTGACCGGGTGGCGAGGGCGAACCTTGCGTCTGGCAGCCGCCTCCCCAACCTCAGAGGGATCCCTGCCGGAATCGGCCCAAAAGCCTCTGCTGGATCACCGCAAATTGGCTCCCTGGATGGCCACCTTCATCGCTCTGGGCTACACCGGCGGCATTCTCTCCCTGGTGATGCAAGGGAAGCCCCTATTGAGCAGTCCCCATTTTTGGACGGGATCCCTGGTGCTGCTGTTGTTGGCGGTGAATGGAGCTTTGTCTCTCAGCGGCTTTGGGGGCAACCGCGCTGCTCTGCGCACCACCCATGCCTATGTGGGCAGCCTCATCCTGTGCATACTGTTTGCCCATGCCTTGTTCGGGCTCAAGCTGGGCTTGTCGCTGTGAGTGGCATTGACATGCTCCCCTGCCTAAAGGCAGGGGATTCTGGTTCCTGGTTCTGCGACAGCACTTATCGTGTTGGGTTGCCCCTCCACGGCAGCGGTGCTCGTCTCCCCAAGCGCTACGCAAGCCCTAGCACCCAGAGCGGTTCCCTAATGCCCTTAGGTACCGTTGCAAACAACAACTACAAAGCCTGCTGAGGCTGTATCCAGTCGTGAGACTGTTGGGTTTTTAGAGCGGTTGACTACCCTGCCGCTGCGGGCAGCATAGCACAAAGCCGCCCTAGTCGCGTCAGCGGGCCGTAGGCCTTAGGGCGGGGCTTTAGACCCAGTTTTTTGGTAACCCGAGGTTTCCCTCTCCCTGGACAGGAAGGCCGGGAGCCTATCAGCGATAAGGTTGCAGGGATTGCAGCAGGTAGAGCACGGTGAAAACGCCGATGCCCAGCAGGACGATGGACAACACCAGGTAGCTGCTGGCATTGGAGCGCTGCTCTTCCAAGAGGGCTTCAGGGGATTTGGGCGCGATCATGAACCGTCCCCCAGAAAGAGGTTTTCGGATCACGGGATCCCCTGCCTCGAAGCGCACCTGCCCCATGGCAAAGGCCATCGCATCCACCGGAATCACCCATTCCTTATAGATGAAAGAGCGAGTGGAGCGGTTTTCTGTTCTCACTTGGGAAAGGTAGCGCTTGAGATCGAAGTTGAAGCGGCTGGGGCCTTTTCCGGGAAAGACACGCTCATCCACAACCGCCATAGCCTCTACCTCCGCACCCGTGGGATCCACCCTCACCCTTCCGGTTTCGTCTTCGATGAAAAAAGGGATCTGGCGAACCACTGAGTGAAGGGTTTCATCTCTCGTTCTCGTCTCTCTCTCCAGGAGATATTCCCGGCCTGTGCTCGGATCGGAGTACACATTGTTGTAGTACTTTTGGGGAGAGCCTGCTTCAGAAAACGGCAATTTTTCGGGATAGGCTGGAGAGCCGAGCTTTTGTGGGTAATCGGGGTAACCAGGCTTCTTCTGGAAAGCATCCGAACCGGGGTAGCCAGAGCCGGGTTTTTGCGGAAAGGATGCCGCGCCGAAGTAGCCAGGGTTGGACTTTTGTGGGAAAGAATCGGAGTAGCCGGGATCAACCCTTTTCTGGAAAGAACTGGGGGCAGAATAGCCCAATCCGGACTTCTTTGCGGTCATTCTCCCCGGATAGGATTTTGCCCGGGATCCCAAGCGCAGAGCGTTCTGGTATTCGCCTTCGCTGATCCGTTCGCTGTAGGTTACGTCGCCTTCGCTGTTCAAATACTTTCGATAGCATTCGACTTCGTCATACTCCCAAGAGATCTCGGACTTGTAGTAGACGCAAGGCTGTCGCGAAAATTCCGATACCAAAGGCCGATTGCACAAAATCCTGCCATAAACTTGGGCCAAGTTTGCTCCTTTTGCCTGTGGACTTGTCTGACCGAGATTGCGAAGCTCGGCTACCTTGAGCAACCGAGTGGTGGAGAGCTGTTGAACCAACCTTTGGGAGCGCAAATACTCAACACATGAAAACAGAGAGCCGGGAAGACAAAGTAGCCCAAGCAGCGTCAGCCAGTTCATAGAGGCCTTCCTTTCCGGGGGGTGGGAGTGAAGTTGGCCTCATGCTAGCAGTTATCCATAAAACAGTATTTAAGAGGAGTTTAAGACAATCCCGAATGCGGTCAGTTCCGAACTTGACTTGGCAACTGGGATGGGTTTCCCCGCAAGGCTTCCAGGAAGGCAAATACTGCGGGCGGATGCAGCGCAGAGGCCAGAACGGCAGCCCCGATCACCCGCTCCAGTGGGATCGGCAGCCGACGGATCTGGATCCCTTCGGGAATGGGGATGGCGGCCAAGCGAGGCAAAATGGCAGCCCCCAGACCCTGCGCCACCATGTTCACAATGGTGGAGTCTTCCTTCACCAAGTAGGCCACCTTGAGGGTTTGGTGGGCAGCTTCCCAGTGGTTCCGCACCGCCGTGGTACATTCGGCGTAGTTGTAGAGAATGTAGGAAAAACGGGAAAGATCCTCCCAGGTCAAGGTTTCCGGCAGGGGCCCAAAACTCAGCGGAACCAACACAATGAATTCATCACGGGCGATCTCCCACGTCTGGAGATCCTCAGCAGCCCGCGGCAGGGGCAACAGGCCAATATCCACCTGGCCTGATCGCAACAGATGTTCGACAGTGGCCGGATCTTCTTCTGTGAGGGTAAGGGTAATCTGCGGAAATTGTTGGCGGAAGCGGGCGATCACCGGTGGCAACAAATGAGTTGCAGCACTGCGAAAAGCGGCAACCCGCACACTTCCCCCCCGCAACCCTTTTTCCAGGTTGGCCTCATAATCCATTTGTTCCCGCAGTTGCAGCATTTTGCGAACATGGCGCAGCAGTCGCTCCCCCACCGGGGTTAGGCGCGCCCCAAAGCGACCGCGCACCAACAGGGTCACCCCCAGTTCTTCCTCCAGGCTGGCAATGGCCCGGCTCACCGCCGACTGGGAAATGTGCAATTGCAGGGCAGCATCGCTGAAATTTCCCCGCTCCACCACAGCCACCAGGGTTTGCAGTTGCGAGATGTTCATGGATCCCATCTATTCGATCTGCGCATAGATGTGATGCTATCTCAGGTTTGAACCCTCCGCCGCACCTGACTAAACTACGACATAACTTCTCCTTCACACTGCGAAACAGCGGGAAACAGTGTGAAAACCTCTTTATCTTCCTGTCGTTGGTCAAGTGTCCCTATGTCGAGATCCATGTTTGCCCTGCTGCCATTCCATCAATTTCGAGATACTCCCGGCGTGCGCTTTTTCGACATCACGGTTGCGCGATCCAACGCCCGCGATTTGGTTTACCACGATGGGCCGGCCATCAGTCCCCCCAACAATCCGCAGGGCTATTGGCAGTTTTATATGCATCCACACCAAGAGGACAACCTACTGGCTCTATGGGGCGGACGGACGTTTTACCTGGTGAATTTTAGCTGGCGGGATCCCTTCCATATTGTGCGCCTGGAAGCGAATCGAGGTATTTTGCGCATTCCTCCCGGCACTTTTCACCGTTCCGTCTCCGATCCAGAGGGATCCATTGTGTTGAACCAGGCGGTGCGCGACGAAAAAGCCATCTTGGAAAAAGAATTTCGCATCTACGACAGCAGCCGCATCCCCCGATTGCTGCAGGTGACCTCGGCGCCCGCCCCTTTGCCCCGCATTTGTGCCTGAGGGCAACCCAATCATCCTCCCCCGTTCCCTTAACCTAGCCGCGAGTCAATCGAGGCTCGCAAGTGGGCAGCAGCATGGGTGAGCTGTGCCTGGGGAATGGAGGGGTCGAGGTGTCGCCCTGCTGAGTTGGCAAGGCTCAGCCCTCTTTGCGGATCCCTGCAGGTGAAAACTGAAGCTAGAGTAAAGATGGGTGCTGGGGGATCCACCAATGCTCTCTCTGGAGCGCAAGGGCATAGCGGATAGCTCGATCAACTTGGCGGAGTACATCGACCACACGCTGCTGTTGCCGATGGTTACTCCAGAACAGATCGACCAGGGGTGTGAGATCGCCCTGCGCTATGGCTTCCCCACTTTTTGTGTTCCTCCTTGCTACGTGCCGCGGGTGGTGGAGCGGCTGCATGGATCCCCGGTCAAGGTGAGCACGGTGGTGGGGTTTCCCCTGGGCACAACCACTGCAGAGGCTAAGCTCTACGAGGCCCAACTGGCGGTGGAGCAGGGGTGCCGGGAGCTGGATGTCCGCATCAACTTGGCTTGGCTCAAGGCGGGAGAGCTGGATCGCCTCCATGCTGAGATTGCCCAACTGGTGGAAGAAACGGGGGTCTGCATCAAGGCCATTTTGGAAACGGCTCTGCTGACCGAGGAGGAGAAAAAGCTGGCCGGGGAGATTTGTATCGATGCGGGGGCGGCTTTTCTGATGACTTCCACCGGCTGGATGGGGGGGGCGACGCTGGCAGATGTGCAACTGTTGTGGCAACTCAGCCGCGGTAAAGTGGGGGTGAAAGCGTCGGGCGGCATTCGCACAGTGGCTCAAGCAGAGGCCATGATCCAGGCGGGGGCCAGCCGTATTGGCACCTCTTGGGGGCTGGAGCTGATGCAAGAGCTGCGAGCCAGAGGAACCCCATGAGTGGGCGCACCTACCGGGTTACGGGCATCAACCTGAAAGGGATCCCCCTGGGAGAGGCGGATCGGATTGTAACCATCTTGACCCGCGAGCAAGGGTTGATCCGGGCGGTGGCCAAGGGATCCCGTAAGCAGCCTTCCAAGCTGGGCGGGCGGATGGAGCCTTTTGTCATCAACGACTTGCTGATGGTGCGGGGGCGTTGGTCTGCCCAAACAGAGACTTCCCAGCGTCTACAGCGCATCGTCCAAGCGGAAACCCTGCAGACTTTTCCCCGCCTCAGCCGCAGCTTAGCCCATCTCACGGCAGCGCAGTACTTGGCGGAGGTGGCTCTGCAGTTGGCCTTGCCCGATCAAGCCCAGGAAGAGCTGTTTGTGGTGTTGGTCGAACACTTGGAACGCATCGAGCGGGCTGCTTCGGAACAGGCCGTTCTGCCCTTGCTCACCCACGGGTTGTATCACCTCCTGGCGTTGGCGGGGTTCGCCCCTCAGGTGCAGGCTTGTTACTTCTGTCAAGGGGAGTTGGTCGACGGCGTTTTTTTCAGCCCCCAATGGGGTGGCTTGATCTGTGATCCCTGCCGGGTGGCCCAGCGGCCCAGCCCGATTGCCTGGGTCTCAGCCTCTGCCTTGCGTGCCTTGGGATCCCTGCCCAACTCGACATTGCCTCTGCCTGAGGATTCGCTGCCTTTGGCTGCTTGGCTGGAGGCAGAACGTCTGTTGCGGCGCGTTTTGGAGCATCATACGGATCGAGAAATCCGTTCCGCCGAGCTATTGGCCAGTTGCTACGCTGTTCCCACCGCAAACGGCCAGGGATCCCCAGCTTTTCCTGAGGGACATCCCGAAAAATGGGCATCGGTCTGAAAAAGTTGTGAAGGTATGTATCAAGTCCGGCCCAATAGCCGCAAAATAGAGCATCGAGGCGGGTTGGCAGCCGATTTTGGATGATAAATTAGGTTATGGAAAGTAACTTCTTACGAAGGCCTCTCAGGTTTGAGCAATGGTTTGGGGGGAGGAGTGCCTTGCACCAGGTACTGGACAGCATCATCAGGTGGGATTGAAGTTGGAGCTTTTAACAAGATTGAATCGACTGCTGAGAGGGCCTTCTGTTTTGTGCTTGTTTCCCGGAGCTGCATCCCTGGGGTGCGGCTTTGGTTAATTGCAGATGATTGCTTGTGAGTGTTCAATTTCACTCGGTGAGTCTGCCCAACTGAGGAGCAGCCCCTGAGGTTCCTGTATCCGCCCAACTCAAGTTAGCGCCCACCTCAGTTCTTTTTCAGATCTCTCTTTTACCGAGTACCGTTAGAAGTTCAGGAGTTGCAGCACCGTGGAAGCACAGCGTAAGGAACGGATTCTGGTGGTCGATGATGAGGCCAGCATTCGACGCATCTTGGAAACCCGTCTGTCCATGATCGGATACGACGTGGTCACAGCTTCGGACGGCGAGGAGGCGCTGGAGGTTTTCCACAAGCAGGATCCCGACCTGGTGGTGCTGGATGTGATGATGCCGAAGCTGGATGGCTATGGGGTCTGCCAGGAGCTGCGCAAAGAATCGGACATCCCCATCATCATGCTGACGGCGCTGGGAGATGTAGCCGACCGTATCACAGGGCTGGAGCTGGGGGCAGACGACTATGTGGTCAAGCCCTTTTCGCCCAAGGAGCTGGAAGCTCGCATTCGGTCGGTGTTGCGCCGGGTGGCGCGGTCGGCCCACGATGGGATCCCCAGTTCCGGGGTGATTCAAGTGGGGGACATCCGCATCGATACCAACAAGCGGCAGGTCTACAAACGGGACGAGCGCATTCGCCTGACGGGGATGGAGTTTAGTCTGCTGGAGTTGTTGGTCAGTCGGTCGGGGGAGCCTTTTTCCCGCTCCGAGATTTTGCAAGAGGTGTGGGGCTATACCCCGGAGCGCCATGTGGATACGCGGGTGGTGGATGTCCACATCTCGCGGCTGCGGGCCAAGCTGGAAGATGACCCCAGCAACCCAGAGCTGATCCTGACGGCCCGAGGCACCGGCTATCTGTTTCAGCGCATCGTTCAGGGAGAGGAACAGGCACGGTCTTGAGAGGGGATCCCTCGCAACTTCTCTTCGAGGGCAACCTGGACTCGCCTCAGCACGCCAACCCAGTCTCCCGGTGTGTCTTGTCGAAACAGTCGCATTACCCCGGGGTACCAGGGGCTATCTTCTCGATGGAGCAGCCAGCGCCAATCGGCGGCAAAGGGGAGCAGCACCCATACCGGCTTGCCCATCGCCCCGGCCAAATGAGCAACGGCTGTATCAACGCTGATCACCAGATCCAACTGGGCAACGGCTGCGGCTGTATCGACAAAACTGCGGAAACGGGATCCCAGCTCCAACACTTGGTGCTGCTCCAATAGGGATCCCAGCGGCCTTAGATCTTCCCCCACCTGCAGGCTAACCCACTGGATGGAAGGCCCATGCAAGTGCTGGAGCAGCAGATCCAGAGGGCAACTTTTCAGCCTTTGTACGCGGTTGAGCTCAGGATGGGCACGCCGACCGCTGGCCCACACCAGCCCCACCTTCATCCGCTCCTGGGAAAGCTCCGGCCAGTCTTCCCGCCAGGAGAGGCTCAAAGGGATCTGCGGCCCGCCGGCATGAACGGGATAGACAAGATAGGGGATGCGGGCCGGGATCGTCTCCAGAGTGGTGCCCAACCGCTGCGGCAAGCTGAGCAAGGGCAGATGGCAATCGAAAGAGGGCAAGGGATCCGTTTCCGAGATCACCTGCACCTGGGGAAGGGGGAAGCACCCTCTGAACAGCTCGACAAGGGATCCCTGACAGCGAAGGCAGATTTGCGCTTGGGGATGGGCCTCGGCCAGCAGCGGCAGGTAGCGCACAAACTGAAGCGTGTCCCCCAACCCTTGTTCGGCGTAGATCAGCAGGGTCTGGCGGCCCAGAGGGGATCCCGTCCACAGAGGGGAAAGAAAGCGCGGGTAGGTCGCCCCTTGTCGCTGCAGCCGCCATTCGTATTCTCGCCACCCCTCCTCGTAGCGGCCCAGGGTCAGCAAAGCCGTGCCCAGGTTGTAGTGGATCTCCGGCCAGTGGGGGGCCAACTGCAAGCTGCGCCGATAGGCTTCAATGGCCGCTTCCAACCGGTTTTGTTCTTGCAGGATGGTGCCCAAGTTGTTGTGGGGCTGGGCATCCCTCGGCAACAGCGAGATGGCCCGTTGCAGACAATCGGCGGCCTCCTCCAAGCGATCTTGCAGGTGCAGGCAGTGGCCGAGGTTAACGAGAATTCGCCCCTCCTGGGGTGCAAGGGCGAGAGCTTGGCGAAACCAGCCTTCCGCTTCCTCAGCTTGGCCATCGAGCATCAGGGCATTCCCCAAAGCTGCCAAGGCATAGACCTGGGGAGGCTGGGCTGCTGCTGCCTGTTGCAACACCTCAATTGCCTGGGCCAATTTCCCCAAGGTAAGCCAACAACTGCCCAATCGGAAAAGCAATTGCCCATCACCGGGGGCAAAGGCCAGGCCCTGTTCGTAGGCTCGCGCCGCTTCCTCTGGGTTGCCAAGCTGCATCCAGGCATCGCCCAGATCCTGCCAGGCCGGCACCCAATCCCCCCGCAGGTGCAGAGCCAGTTGCAAGGGGGTCAAAGCTTGGCGGGGATCCCCCATCTGGAGATAAAGGGATCCCAGCAACGCCTGAGCGGCGAACAGATGGGGATGGGCGCGGGTAAGCTGCCGGCAGAGGTGCAGAGCAGCTTTCAGATCCCCCGCCTGTCGGTAGCGTTGAACCCACGTCAGAGCCGCCTCTGGGGATGGGATCTCGGATCCCCGCTCTGGATCCTGTGACTCAGCCGCTTGCCGGTTGTCTTTTCCTCGCCCAAAGCCCCGTGGCACGTCTTTGCCTCTTTTTTGCCTCTTTTGAGATCCCTTTCACTTCTTAGCCCCCTCCCCCCAGTGTCCAAATGACAGCAGTGGGACAGGATCCCTACTCAGGCTAACAAAAGGTTCCCACTGCCCCACTTTTCACAGGCCATCCCTGGGGCTCAGTTGCGGCGAAACAGGCTGTCCAAGTAGATGCGCGCCGCCCGCCGGTCGCTCTCCCCACTTTGGAGCAGGAATAACGAGAGCGCTGCCGTCACCACCCGATCCTGATCCCAGTCGGGATGGCGGGAGAGGTAGTTTTGGAGGGTGTCATGCAGCTCCTCAGGAATTTCGCTCAAAATGCTGACGCTGTGAGAACTCATAGTCCAACTACTCACTCGGGCTTAAGAGGGGAGAAAACGGTATCCCGCAAAACCTGCGGCCACAGCCAAAACTTGGGCAGCTCGAACAGAGCGAACCCGCAACATCAAAACCCAACCTAGATAGGCCAAGAGCCTCAGCAGGCTCGCAAGCAGAAAAGCAAGCAATATAGGTTCATAGCTTGCCCCTATCCCAGCGGATGGGAGGGAGGGCATGCACAACTGTTCCTAAGCCTGTCGTGGGCTGTAGAACAGATGAAGTCTTTTCTGAGGAGAGCGGTTGGGAACACCTCCACACCACTCGCCCTCAGGTGGGGCTATTCTGCCCTCTGCCCTATGGGGGATGTCAATCCCAAGCCAGGGATCCAACAGGACAAAAGCTCTCCATTGGCCTTGATGGGATCGGAAAAAACGGCACGATCCCGTTACGTTTCTCAGGGTGTAGTCGCCTGAACCTTACCCACCTCCACTTTTCCACAGAAACCCCCGATGCCGCCCCCTGAGGGAAAGGCCCTGTGGAAAACAGCCCACCCGCCTGTGGAAAGTCTGGGGAAAACCTGTGGATTTCCGGGAAATCTGAATTTGTCCAAAAATTTTTGTGTTTGTGTCGAGCATTTCTCAGGGCCACTCAACTCCGTAGCGCAAAAACAGCTCCTTGGAACCGCGGCGGCATTCCAGCAGCTCCAACTGGGGCAGGGATCCCTGCACTTGCCAACCCTCAATGCTGGCAGGGGCATCGGCGTATCCACTCAGCAGCACCGGAGCGAGGGTAACCCACAGCTCATCCAAGGCTCCTGCCTGGAGAAATGCCCCCAAAAGCCGCCCCCCGCCCAACAACCCCACCCGTTCAATGCCCAAGCTGCGCAGGCGGGCCAGCCGTGCCGGCAGATCCCAATCGGCAGCCACCCAGATGTCCTCAAAGCCGGTTCGGTTCCGCCAAATCCGGGATCCCTTGGGAGTTGTCCACAGCCAACGGGTGAGGGGCTGGCGAAAAAACGGCAAATCCTCAGGAATATCTCCGCTGCCAGAGCAGATGATCGTCAGGGGCTGGGGAGAGAGGCCCTGAGCGGTTCTGCGTTGGATCAACTCGGGATCCCGAATACGCAGACTGGTGCCGTAGGCCCGCAGAGTGGCGGCCCCCATGATCAAAGCCTGTTGCTGGGCAGCTTGGGTTTCCAAGTGCCGATAGTCCTCAGGGCTGCTGAAGGAGGGCCTCTGCGCTCGGTGGGCTGCGATCTTTCCATCCAAGCTCTGGGCGAAGATGGCAACCAAATGGGGACGATTCAAAGACAAGATCGCTGGGAAAGGGTGGGCAAACCCCACAAATTGACCAGAATAGAGTCAGGCATCGCCGGGAGAACCGTGGCACCGGTCACCAGAGCGCCCACGCGGAATGGATATGCTAGGGACATTTCAATCCTCCACCATCCGGGTTGAAGTCGAGGCCAGTGCATCGACGATGCAGCGCTGTCTGACAGAAGTGGGGTTGCTGCAGCAGTGGATCTGGCCCCAGCAACTGCAGGGATCCCTTCCCGAAAGGCTGGAGCTGGGCAGCACCTTTGCGGCCCAATGGGGCCCCCTCTCGATCATGCACCAGGTGGAAACCCTGCTGCCGGAACGGCTGCGCCTGCTGATGTGGGGAGGAGCCGATGGCTACTGTGACTGGCTGTGGGGGAACGGCTGGGTGCAGTTGCGGGTAGAGGCCGTCTCTCTCCTGCCCTTGGGCTTGGGACAATTGCTGATGCTGCGGCGGCTGCAACAGTTTGCCCAAAGCCAAGAACAGCGCCCCTCTTAGGACTTAAAAAGCGACCTTCCGGCAAAATCCGTGGATCCTCGGCTTGACAAAATGCGTTTCGGTTGCAGCATGCTACTTCTCTAAGGATTTTCCACTACGATAGTTGTAGCAGAGCTTACTCTTCCCGTCCGAGAGGCCCAATGAATCCGCCGACCAGCCCCACCCCAACCGCCATCGAGCAGGAAAAGTTTGAGATCCGCTTGGGAGAAGCCCTCAACCGAGCAGGACTGCTCACCCCCGCCCAACTGGCTCAGGCCATGTGGGAAAAGGCCGATACCCCCTTGATGTTGGGGGAGCTGTGTATGCAGCACGGCTGGATTGCCCCCCAAGATCTCTATCCGTTGATCCCGGTCGAACTGGTGCGTATCGGCGAGATCTTGATGCTGCATGGGTATCTGGAGCTGGAGCACATCCATCAGGCTCTGATTCAGCAGCGGCAGCACCCGGAGCGCAAGCTGGGGGAGATCTTGGTGCAGCAGGGCTGGGTACAACCCCACTGGTTGGAATGGGCCTTGGACAAGCAGCAGCGGCTGCGGCGCCAGAAAGGAGCTGCCAACAGTTGGGAGGTGATGGTGGAGCAGTGGTCCACCATTCCCGATCAGCCCCCTCTTTATGTCTCCCCTCTACAGGTAGCCCAAGAGACTTACAAAGCCACCCAGCAGTACAAAGCCCAGCTGGAGCGCTACCAAGAGCAAATTGCCATCTTAGAAGCGCAACTGGAGCAGCAGCGGCAGCAGCAACAGCTCCTGGTCGAACAATCGCTGCAGCAGGTTGCCGACCATCAAGCCCGCCAGCAGGAACAGCAGCAGCGCATTGCCCAATTGGAAGCCCAAATTCAACAGGAGACAGAACAACAAAAGGCTGCCCAACAGCGCATTCGGGAACTGGAGGAGCAACTCCAAGCCCAGCAAACTCAGGGATCCGCGCAATTGCAAGCCGCCCAAGCAGAGCTGGAGACCCTGCGGCGCCGCTGCCACGAGTTGACAGAATGGCAATCTCAGGCCAAACACCAGCTGCAAAAGCTGGGATCCCGATTGCAGGAGCAGCAGAAGATACAGCAGGCTCAGGCACAGCAGCTCCAAGAGCAAACCCACCTGCGTCATACTCTGCAGCAAATGGAAGCCCAAGTGGCCGCCCTGAACCAATCGCTGCAGGAGCACCAACATCAACTCCAACTGGCCCAGTCCACGAAACAGCGCTTAACTGCCGACCTGGCCCACGTTCGCCAAGAAGCTGCCGAGGCCACCCACCGCCTGCAAGTGCAGCTCCAAGAAACCCAAGCCCAACTGCGAGAAACTCAAGATCGCTTGCAGCAAGCCCAAGCCCAAGTGAGCCAGCTCCAGGCCCAACTGCAAGCGGCTCAAGTGGAAAACCGTGCCCTAGCTGCAGCGCTAGCCGAAGCCCGACGAACTTCCCCACCTGCAGCTGCACCGACCCCAGCTTCGGAGAAAGCCCGGCCAGAGGCAGAGGATCTCAAGACCCTGACCGTAGCCGACTGGGCAGCCGAGCTGAGTGCCCCAGAAAGCGAATTGCCCCCGCAGCAATATTTGGGGGAAGAGGACTTGGAAGCTCTACAGCGGGCTACCCCCTGGGTACAGCGGGTGTTGACCCAATTGCGGGCGGCTGGCCTAATCGACAATGCCGGCATCGAAACCGTCATTCACGCTTGGGAAAAGGAAGGGGGCACCTTCACGGATGTGCTGGCCCACCACAGCGGCCTCAAGCCGGAGACCGTCAAATTTTTCAGCGAAGGGGGCTACTCTGTTCAACTGGCAGGGGGACGCCACGTGGCCGACTACCTCAAGGCTTCTGGATTGGTCAGTGCCACCCAAATCGAACAGATCCAGAAGCACCTGCCGCCAGGGGGATCCCTGTGTCAGGCCCTTGCCCAAGCCGGGATTCTACGCCGGGCCACTGCCCTGTATTTCGAGCGCCACTTCGGCGGGCAAAAGCCCCGCCGCCCGCTGCGGGAAGAGCTTTAGAGGAACCATGCTCTATCGCTGACGCCAACGACCGACAAGGGATCCGAATACAGACACAAGCTGCCAACAAGATGCCAATTAGACTAGAAACTAGATAGAGATAGATCATCAGAAGCGACCGGTTTCTCACCCCTGAGAGACCCAAGTTACTCGGTAGTTGTGTCGATCTCTTCTGCTATGACTACGGAAGCTCCAACTCGACCTGCTCAGCAGTTCTCGCCCTCGAGAACCCAGGTTCGCCAGCCCTACCCCCACTTCAAGGTGATCGTCTTGGATGACGATTTCAATACCTTTCAGCACGTTACGGAATGTCTGCTGAAATACATCCCCGGCATGACTTTGCCCCTAGCGCGGCAACTGACCGTGCAGGTGGATGCCGAAGGGCAAGCAGTTGTTTGGGTCGGCCCTCAAGAACAGGCGGAGCTCTACCATCAGCAATTGCTGCGGGAGGGGTTGACCATGGCCCCCTTGGAGCCGGCCTGAAGCACCAGGCGTTCGTAGCTGCGCTCAACTGCTGCCAACAGCTCCGCTTGGCCCCAACCGGCGTAAAGGCTGCTGGCAATGGCCAGCCCACCCGCCCCCACCCCTTCCTTGACATAGCCCCGCTCGTAAGCCTGTAGAGGCAGATAGCGGCTATTGGCAAAGCTCAGTTGGGTGGCCAAAAGGGGAGCAACCCCCAACAACTCTGCCAAGGCCACCGTATTGCCCGAGGGATCCTCTGCCACCCAGCGGGTGGTTCCCACAACCACGTTCTCTGGGGGCCAAGGGATCCCCTGCTCTTCCCCCCAGCGCTGCATCAAGGCCAGCACCGCCAACATTTGGGTTCCCCCTGCCAGCAGCACCGCTCCCCGTTGCGCTGCGCCCATCGCCAACCCGGCCACAAAGGGCTGCATGGGATCCCCCACTGCCGCCACCACCTCAGCAGCAGAAGCTCCCCTTGGCAGACGGGCCAATCCCTGCCGGGCCAAGGCCAGCTTTTGGGCGTGGTTGCAGACCGGGTGGCTGCTGTTTACCATGCCCTCTGCTGCCCACCCCAGTCCCAACAACACCGCCAGCGCCGTGGTGGTGCCCCCTGCCACACACTCCCCAATCACACAGTAGCCTTGCTCCAGCCGGGATCCGCGGTCGTACCCTTCTTGCCAAAGGGATCCCACCTGCTCCAAAGACAGAGCCTGTCCTGTGCTCAAGCAGCGGGCCACTCCCCCAGAGCTCACCATTTCTGCCCCCGGCAAAGGTTCCGGCAAGCCACAATCGAACACTCGGCACGGGATCCCCAACTCCCTCAGGATGGCGCAGCTGATCACCACCGGGGAAGGATAGCCATCCGGAGAGGTGGGCAAGCGGTGAGAATGGCCCGCCAGCAACACTTCCCCATCGGCAAGAGCTGTGTAGCGACGCAAGGAGGGGGTAGCGCCGGCAGCCGAAATGCCCGGAACAAGAGCCGTTTCGGTAAACCCCAAGCAGGCCAGAAACAGAGGTCGGGATCCCTGCACCCGTTCGCACCACCGCCGGGCCACAGCCGGCTGAGTGTAAGCCTTAACGCAAGGAAACGGAAGCATACCGGACACCGAGGCAAACAAGCCAGAGTCTATCCTGAGCCAGAAGGGCGGGATCCCGTACTCGCAGGAGGGGTTGCCTCCTGCTGAGGCAATCGGATTCGGATAGGATGGGTATACCCAATGCAGTTTATTCAGGGCAAACGGAAGGCCATGAGCTTCTTCGACTCTGAGATCGTCCAAGAGGAAGCCAAGCAACTGTTTCAGGATTTCCAAAACCTGATGCAGCTTGGTCAACGGTACGGCCAATTCGACCGGGAAGGCAAAAAAATCTTCATCGAACAGATGGAGGAGTTGCTGGAGCGCCAGCGCATTTTCATGAAGCGGCTGGAACTCTCCGACGACTTTATGGCTCAAATGACCATCAAACAACTGCAAACTCAGCTTGGGGGGTTTGGGCTCTCCCTGACCCAAATGTTTGACCAGATGCACCAGACCCTAGAGCGCATGAAAGCTGAGGCAGACGCTGAGCGTTGACCCCCAAGAACGACCTACACGAAGGGATCATGTCTTCTTCCCGCCAGACCCGCAACCAGAAATTGATTCTGGAGGTGCTAGAGCAGCAGTCGCAGCCCCTTTCGGCGCAAGAGATCTTTCTGGAGTTGCGCAATGCCAACCACACCGTCGGTCTGGCCACGGTTTATCGAGTTTTGGATGCTCTGCGCAATGAGGGCAAGCTGCAAGCGGTCAACTTGGGAGACCAGCAGACCTACTACCAGGTTCTGCCCAGCAATGGCCACAACCGCCACCACCTGATCTGCACCGAATGTCGGCGGGTGGTGCCTTTGCCCGATTGTCCGGTGGAAGATTTGGAGGCACAGCTTTCCAGCCGATACCAATTTGCGATCGAGTACCATGTGCTTGACTTCTACGGCGTCTGTGCCCAGTGCCGTAGAGGGGTTGGGCCAAGCCCGGACTCACAGCGTTCCTCTTTTCTCAAAGCTAAGCCCAAATGATGAGCTATCTCTGGACGGTGTTGATCGGGCTGGCCGGCGCCCTGATCGGGGTCAAGCTGAGGCTTCCGGCGGGAGCGCTGGTGGGCTCCATGGTGGCGGTGGGTTTGGTGAATGTCTGGGGGGCGATCCCGATTCCCGCTCCCCCAGCCGGGATTCGCTTTGCCATGCAGGTGGTATTGGGCATCCTCTTGGGTACCAAGCTCACTGCCGATACGCTTTTGGCCCTAAAAGATCTGTGGCGACCAGCCCTGCTCTGTACAGTGATTGCGGTGGGCACGGGGGTCTTGTCGGGGTACCTGATCTCCCGTTGGCTGGGGATCGAGCGCTTGACTGCCATCTTGGGCACAGCTCCAGGAGGCATTTCCGACATGAGCCTGATAGCCCTGGACATGGGAGCCCAAACCAGCACAGTGGTGGTCATGCACTTGGCACGCCTGATCAGTGTCGTCGTGGTCGTCCCCTGGGTGGTGCGGCTGTTGGTTCAGCCGGGCACGAGCTAGGAAACTCCTCAGAGCAGAGATGGTGGGTGGGTTAGACTAAGGGCGATACAGAACTTAACAACTGAACCGCTGCCTTGGAACTTTCCCCTTCTCCCCTCACCTGCCATGCCGACGCTGCCGGATCCCCTTGGAGCGCTGCTCTCCGTTCTGCAGATGGCTCTTTGGGCAATGTCTCCTCTGGCCAAGGCGATTGGTGGCCTCTACAGCTGCATTGGCAGGGGGAGCCAGACCCGGTACAGCCTGAGCTGGTGCAGGTGGATCCCGTGCTGCGCTTGCTGCTTTTGGGGGATGGCTTTACCACCCGTAATCTTGCTGCCTTGATCCAAGAGCCGATTCAGGCTCATCTGCTGGACACGGGCCGGGTTGATTTACAGGCAGAGCAGGGCACTGCCCCCAAGTCCATGCAACAGCTGGCCAGAGATTTGGGGCGGCTGGGATCCCCTTTGATGCGGCGGCGGGTTTGGCTGTGCGGAGTAACCTCTCAACAGCCCTTGCTCTATGCCACCTCTTGGTGGAACTCCGAACATCTGGTTCAATACTTGCCCCATCCCGATCGGCCCATTGGCCAAAATCTGATCCAAGAAAAACTGGAGACCTTTCGCGAGCTGCGCGGCCTTTACCACGGCGAGGCAGACCCGGTTGCCCGGCTGCTGCAGTGTCCCGGTCCCTTCTGGGCTAGGCATTATCTTTTGTTGCACAGGGGCCAGCCTTTGACCGTCATCTACGAGGTGTTTTCTCCACGGCTGGCCGCAAGGGCCCTGTCCCGCTAGCGCGACGGAGACCTCCAACGGCGCACGGCTGCGGTGATGGCGGCTGCCACCTGCGGATCCAATTGGGCGCTGGCGGAGATGCGCTGATAGTCCTCTGGGGTCAGTTGATGGGCGACGATGATCTCGGCAGCAGCAGCCTCAAACTGTTGTTCGATTTGCCGACGTTCCTCGCTGCTGTTGGCCTGTTGGAGGCGATTTTGGGTGCTCTCCAGAAGAGGTTGCACCGCCAGGAGGGTGCGGGCAAAGCGGTCAATCTGCTCAGAAGAAGGTGGAGAGGTGGCTTCAGAAAGACTAGCCGGGGCCGAGGTCATCGTCTCTGAAGAGGTTGCGGGCAGATCCCCATCCCATCCGGAGTCTGGCCTGGGCGAGGGAGAGGGATCCGGGTTGGCAGGAGCCTGGAGGGCCACTCTGCCGGCTGCGTCCAAGTCTTGGGCCGGGTTGAGGGCATTCCAAAGGGCCAAGCCCGCCAAACACAGAGCAGCCCCTATCAGTCCAGCACTCAAGAGGGCGAGCCAACTGACAGAGGTCGCAGTCGGCTCAAGCACCACCTGCACCGGCGCATGAGGAGGCAAGGGTTTGGACATGAGGCTGAGATCGTAAGCCCGACGCTGCTGGCTATCGCTGAGAACTCGGTAGGCGTGTTGTAGCTGGAGGAACTCCCGCTGGGCCAACTGCCGCAACCCTGCGGGGATATCGGCAGGCAACCGATCCGGGTGCAGTTCGCGTGCCCGCTGGCGGTAGGCAGCTTTGATCTCCTCCAGGCTGGCTTGGGGAGAAAGCCCCAGCTGTTGGTAGTAGGTGGGGGAAGCAGGCAGAGTAGGCATGGGAGCAGTTGGTTGCAGAACAGAGGGAGAACCGGCTGCCTTCGAAGGCCAGCCACCTTACCCCAACAGGGATCCCTCCTTTCGGACCAGCATATCCTGCCCGGTTCAGCGAGGCTGCTGGCCCAAGAGCTAAGACACGTAAACCCCTGTTAGAGGCGCGCTCAGGGCTTCTTCCAACTCTGCCAGGCCAAGACGACGCTCCAGGATATCCATCACCTCGCGGCCAAAATCATGGGGGTTGCGATCCCAGGCTTCCAGACACACTTCCCCAAAAAAGGATCCCAGGGGTTCTGGGTTCCAGAGCAGTTTGCGCGCCGTCCAAGGAGTCATGTGCATGGGGTTAAAGCGGTCGTCGATAACACCGATTTTGCGAGCAAAATCTTCTAGATGAGTGTGGGGTTGCAGGCCGATGAAGAAGATGGCCGGCTCAACTTTGTCGCGACCAAAGATGGCTTCCAGCTCGCGATGGTACCGTACTGTTTGCCGAATGGTTTCCGGTCGCTCGTCGATAACATTAAAGGAGTAATTGACCGAAACCAGGTCGTTAAATCCTGCCTGTTTGAGGTAGCGGCAACTCTCCAGTACCGTGCGCAGGTTATAGCCCATGCGCATTTTGCGCACCAGCTCCTGGGATCCGCTGGTGATGCCGATCTCGAAGTAGCTCATGCCAGTTTTCACCATGAGCTCGGCCAGCTTTGGGGTGAGGTTGTCGGCCCGAATATAGGCAGCCCAACGAATATCGGTCATGCCGGCATCAAGGATTTTCTGCAGCAATTCCTCCGCATCCTCAATGTAGCGGCGGGCAGGGATAAACTGGGCGTCAGTAAACCAAAAGTTTCGCACTCCTCGCTCGTACAACTGCATCATTTCTCGGATCACCTCATCCACAGGGTTGAGGCGCACCTGCTTGCCTTCGATGACGGTGTAGATGCAGTAGCAGCAGTTGTGGGGGCAGCCGCGCTTGGTTTGTACCCCAATGTAAAAGTCGCCCCCTTCTAAGTAGTAGTCAATTTCCGGCCAAATGGCGGTGATGTAGGTGTAATCACAGGCGGTTTTTTGCAGAGGTTGAGGCGGCTCGTGGATCAAACCTGGGCGAGGTTGCTCCAGCTTGGCCCGATAGCAGCGCTCTGTGGCTAGGCTTTGCCCTTGGATGACTTTTTCCAGCAGCGTTTCTCCTTCCCCCACCGAGATGATGGTGCCTTGGGGCAGGTAGCGGCCCAATTGTTCGTAGAAGACGCTGACTGCCCCACCCCCCAACACCGCTTCAGCGTGAGGTTTGTAGCGCCTGGCTCTGCGGATCCCCTGCCAGACCAGCCGTGTGTTGCGCCAAATCTCGCCATAGTAGGCCAGCACCAGCCTGAGGCTATTCAGGGATCCCCGCAATTTTTTCAGGGGGTTGCGGGCGTAGAAAAACTCAAAAGAGTGTTGCAGTAGATTGCCGGCCCGCCCGTTCACCGGCGCATAGACTTGAATATCCCGCCAAGAGAAAACCAGCAAATCCGGCTGAAACTGATCGATTTGCTCCAGCATGCGGCGGCGAAAATCCAAGGGCGGGAAGGTGCCCATATCGAAGATGCGCTGCTCAACTTGGGGGAACAGCTTGTGGACATGATCGGCCAAATAAACCACCCCAATGGGAAAAATGGGGTTGCAGGGCAGCCGCACATAGAGGATTTTTTGAATCTTCAGGTTCGAGGCCATATAACCTGAGAGCTTACTTTACATCTCTTCACTCACTCTAATCGCTTTTTGAGAGGCGCGGCGGCAGGGATCCAAAAGGGACAAGGATAAGCTAAAGCTGAAGCAACCGGCAGGGGCAGACCTGAGGAGGGGGTATGGCTCCAGAGGGCCCAATTTGGCACCAGCGCTATCGACCAGAGCGGCGATTGAGCAAGCGCAGCGGCAGACACACCTACCTGGCTCAGGATTTGCTCACCTCGGAACAGGTGGTGATCAAGCTGCTACTCTTTGGGCCAGACTTTGATTGGGCCGACCTGAAGCTGTTCGAGCGGGAAGCCCAGATCCTGCAGACCCTCTCCCATCCGGCCATTCCCCAATACCGCGACCACTTCGAGGTTAGCTTTGAGGGAGGACGGGGCCTGGCCCTGGTGCAAACCTACATCGACGCCCCCTCTTTGCAAGAGTGGATGGAGCAAGGGCGGCGCTTTGCCGAGCCGGAGGTGCGGGATCTGGCGCAAAAGTTGCTGCGCATTCTCGTCTACCTGCACGAACTCCATCCCCCCGTCATTCACCGAGATCTCAAGCCCAGCAACATTCTCTTGGGATCCGACCAGCAGGTGTACCTAGTGGATTTTGGCTCGGTTCAGGCGGCTGCCCCCCGGGAGCAGGGATCCTACACCGTGGTGGGGAGCTACGGCTACATGCCCCTAGAGCAATTTGGCGGCAGAACCGTGCCCGCTTCCGATCTCTACAGCTTAGGTGCCACCCTAATCCACCTGCTCACCGGCCAACACCCGGCGGATCTGCCCCAGGAGGGAGCCCGGATTGCGTTCGAGCAAGCGGTGCACCTGAGCCCGCCCTTTCGCGACTGGCTGCGGTGGATGACGGAACCTGTGGTGGCGGATCGTCCTGCTTCCGCCCGGCAGGCCCTGGAGGCGCTGGAGCATTTGGATCGTCGTCCCGCCTTGATTCCCTCAGACGCAGCAGCAGTCCCTACTCGACAGCCAGCAGGCAGCCGGATTCAACTGCACAAGTCCGAACAGACCTTTCAGGTGGTGATCCCGGCCCGGCAAATCGGTGTTTTGGTGTTGCTGCCTTTCGCCATCGCTTGGAACTCCTTCACCACCTTTTTCACGATCATATCGGTTGGGCATGCGCCTTTTCCGGCCAATCTGTTGTTTGGCCTATTCATCCTGCCCTTCTGGACGGTGGGGTTGGGGATGGTGGGCGTGATCCTCTACGGTCTATTCGGCAAAGTCCACCTACGGATCGACACAAAATACATTCGCCTGGCTCACGAGGTGTTTGGCCTGAGGTTTGGCAATGTTCCCCCCAGTCGGCGATGGGATATTGACCGGCTAGAGCTGATCCCACGCCAAAGCCCACAGTTGAACATCTGGGCGGGCAACCGCAAATACGAGTTGGGAGCGGGGATCCCTTTGCAGGAGCCAGAGCTGGAGTGGTTGGCCTCGGAACTAAGCCGTTGGCTGAAGATCCCAGTTGAACGGCAAAAGGTGTAGTTGTCAATCCAAATAGGCACTCAACTCCTGCTCCAGTGTGGGCAGTTGCACCTCTCCCTGCTCCAGCTCTTCCAAGTCTTCCAGTTGTTTGCGCAGGCGGGCAATCCGCTCTTGCAGGCACTCCTTGATGCCTTTGGCCCCCAAACTGAGACAACTGCGGCAGACTTCCCCGTAGATTTGCCCGCGGTCGTTATAGACCACCGCCAGCAACACTTGGTGCCCTTTTTTCTGGATGGGGTTGGCCCATCCCCCACAGATAATGCAGGGCACTCGGCCATTGCCCCCGTAAATGCTGCGTTCCCAGACGATTCTCACGCTCAGCCTCAATGCAACTTGTTGCCCACCAGCATAAAAACCCAGGGGGATCCCTTGCCACCCCAAGATCCTTAAGATCCTCAATGGATCGCCGGCTCCCTTTTTTCTTCCTGAGAGAGGTTGGGGGTGAGAGCTAAAAAGGGATCCCGGCGGCTAGGTGCTGGGCCGGGCAGATTGAGAGCGGTCGATGGTGCGATAGGTGAGGCTGGCAGCCACCTCTAGAGCTTTGGCGGCGTCGCGGAAATAAAACCCCAACTCCTCATCCTTCTCCGTGCGGTTGGGCTTATTGAACTTGGCCTTGAACTGCACGTTGCAATACATGGCCAACCCCACCAGAACCTCTGACAGTCCGTGCTGGTTGATCAGCCGCTCCACGTCCGTAAGCAGGCTTTTGATCAAGGCATCGGCTACTGGTTCTGGCAAACTGTCCAGGTCGTGCATGGGGGCTCCTCAACCAACGAGAGCAAACAAGCCAACGGGTCTGGGATCCCGAAGGCAACCTCTCCTGATTTTCCTGCATCTTTTCCAGAATGCCCAATCCCCTTGCCAACGCTACCACCACTGCCGCAGCCAGCCCCACAGGCCCGGATAACGAATGGAGCGCTCCCGGGCCGCTTGTTCCAGATGATGGGCGTGGTCTTGGCTGCCGGGATGCCGCAGACGATTTAGGCGAATCAAATAGGCGTAGCGGCGGATTTGTTCTCGCAACTGCTCTGGGGGAAGGGCAAAGCACGCTGGGCAAAGGGGGCCGAGATTCAGACCCCTATCGTTGAAAAGGCAACGAACTCGCTTCCCGCCCGCAAAACGCTTTCCGCAGGCGGCACAGTAGCAAGCTGAGGGCTGGTTGGCAAGGCGCTGCCAGCGAATTCGCATGGTCTTCCCGACAAAAAGGCAAGCAACGTGCAGGCAATTCGCTGTAGCCATAATAGGCTAGAAGCTGGTGAGCAGAACCCAGGATGGGGGGGCCTGGAGTATCGAAAACCATGCCGCAACTCTACGACTGTGTCATCGTCGGCGCCGGCCCTGCTGGAGGATCTGCCGCCTACCATCTGGCCAAGCGGGGACGCTCGGTGCTGGTTCTGGAAAAGGATCCCTTGCCCCGCTACAAACCCTGTGGGGGCGGCGTTTCTCCTATGGTGGCGGCTTGGTTTGACTTCGACTTTGGCCCCGCCATTTCCCTCAAGATCCGGCAAATCCGCTACACCTGGCGCGGCGGCGATCCGGTGGTGGTCGATTTGGATTTGAAAGAGCCCGTTTGGATGGTGCGGCGGGATGTTTTCGACCACTACCTAATTCAGCAAGCGCAAAAGCAAGGGGCAGCGCTCCAGGCAGAATGCCCTGTCTCTGGCCTCGAGTGGCAAAGCGACCGCTGGCAAGTGATGACAACCGCCGGCCCGGTCTGGGGTCGGTACGTGATCGGGGCCGATGGGGCAAAAGGCTCGATGGCCAAGTGGCTGGGCTTTCAGGAACGCCGCCGTCGCTTGGCTGCCGCCTTGGAAGCAGAAGTGCCCCTCTCGCAGCCGCAAACTGCAGCCGCCCATTTTGACTTCGGCGCCGTCAGCAATGGCTACATTTGGAACTTCCCCAAGGCTGATGGCTACTCGATTGGAGCCGGCACCTTTCGGGGTGGAGAAAAACAAAACCTGCGGGAAATTGCCGCCCAATATGCCCAAAGCTTTGGCGTAGACTTGAAGTCGGTCAAGCCATTTGGCCATCCCATCTGCCTCTGGGACGAAGATCAACCGCTTCACACCCAAAATGCCCTCTTGGTGGGAGATGCCGCCTGCGTTATCGATCCGTTTACCGCTGAAGGAATCCGCCCTTCCCTTCTCACCGGCATGTTGGCGGCCCAGGCCATCGATCAAGCTCTAGGCGGGGATACAGAAGCTCTGGCGAACTACTCTGCCCGCGTGCAGCAGGAATGGGGCTCAGAAATGCGCTGGGCTAAGCGGATTGCGGCGTTGTTCTATCGCTTTCCGGGCGTGGGCTACAGGGTGGGCGTCAAACGACCGGGAGCCACTCGGCGCATGGGCCAGATCTTGGCCGGTGAACTGCGCTACAGCGATGTGGCCAGCTCAGCTATTCGCAAGTTAAGCGGTGGTCTGCTCGCCTAAGCCCGGCACCGACAGACGCGGGCGAGATCCAGGATCGTCGAAGCGCTTGCCGATCAACAGGCAGTTGCGACCATCCGCTTGGCGGCTGTAGCTGAGGTGAGTAGAGAGAGCTTTCATCAGCAAAATACCCCGTCCCCCCTCGGACTCAAGATTGGCGTTGGGCGATGTGGGATCCGACAAGTTCCGAGCAAATCCCTCCAGATCAAACTCCTGCCCCTGATCCCAGATGCGCAACTCCAGCCCTTGCGGCATCAGCAGCAGCTCAATGTCGATGGGCGTACTTTCCGGCAGAGCGCGGTGGGCGTGGCGAACGGCGTTGGTAAACCCCTCTACCAAAGCCAACTGACATTCCGCCCAAATGGGATCCGGGATGCCGGCATTGCGAAAGGCTTCAAACCACGTCAACACCTCCCCGAGAGCATCCAGGGTTGTGTCAACCCTCAGCGCAAATGTCTGCCTCTCGCCCGAAGGGATCCCTGCTGCGTTCAAAACCGAACCCCAACGATAAGGATTTAACCTGCACCCATCAATCCTGGCCGGATTGACCCTACCAGATTCTAGACCAGAGCCCTGCTGGGACGTGTCATCCCCCATTTGGGGGGGTAGCTAGGGAGCGATGACCAAATCCACGCGGCGGTTCCGCTGCCGTCCGGCTTCTGTGTCGTTATCGGCCACCGGCAAGGTGGGGCCAAAGCCAGAGGTTGTCCAACTGATGGGATGGCCTTCCGGCAACAGTTTTATCAAATAGTCCTTAACCGCATTGGCGCGGCGCAGGGAAAGAGCCAAGTTGTAGTTTAAGGGCCCGATGTTATCGGTGTGGCCGTTGACTTGAACGCGAGCGCCGGGCATGGCCTCCAAGGATTTTGCCACCTGGGCCAACAGCGCCGCTGCTTCAGGTCGAATCTCGGCTTTGTCAAAATCGAACAGCAAATCGCCCGGCAGGCTGATGGTTTGGGTTCCCACCTGAAAAGAGGTCGGCGTTTTGGTCGGGGCTGGGGTGCTTTCTTCTCCTGGGACGATCTCGGCAGCAGTGGAAGATTCCCTGATAGGCTCAGGGCCTGTTTGAGAACGCAGCCGTTGCAGCCGCAACTCCAATTCCTCAATTCTGATCAAGAGCTGGATCACCTGCTGGCGGATTTCCCGGATCTCCCCTTCCAGATCCGTGGGGCTCTCGTGATTTTCCTCTGGATCTGCATTTGGATCTGCATTGGCTGTTGGGCTTGCCACCGGAAGATTGGTCTGGGGTGGAGCCAAGGTGGGCAGGATCGGTGGTGTGGGAGAAACGGGTTGAGTGGGAGAGATGTTGGTCTCCGGCTGGGGCTGAGGCTGAGCCTGCTGGGGAAGCACCATCCCAACCCAGATCCCGCTGCTGACCAAGAGGATCCCACTCAGGAAATGGAGAGCAACTGTTGAGCGTTGGGAGGAACGAGGCATCGCTGGCAAACCTTCGGCTGGGTGGGCGCAGGTAAGGAGCGGGAACTCCTCTCAACTCAACCCTTAAAACCAATCCTAACCGGCGACCCAATCTCGCCAAGGGGATTCTCGGTCGGTCAAGCTGCCACTTTCCGCCATCTGCTGCCAGAGGCTAATCAAAACTGATGCGACCTCGATAACGTCCTATGAGGGTTAAGCCGTTGACGGGATCCGCCAAATCCGCCACAAAGGGGGGAAAGCGGGGGTTGTCGCTGATCACCTTCACCTGGGATCCGGGCAGGCGCTGCAGTCGTTTGACCAACAGATCCCCATCCATCTGAAAGACGTAAATGCCTTCACAGCTTAGATCCCCGCCCTCTTGCCGTTCCACAAAGATCCAGTCGCCATCCTCCAACGTGGGAGACATGCTATCCCCCTGCACCCGAATCAGACTTAGATCGGCAGGGTTTCCCTTCAAGTGCGTCCGCAGCCAGTTTCGCTCAAAAGCAATCACCGATTCGATCGATTCTTCCCGCACCAACGCCCCCGCTCCGGCAGAGGCGGCCACATCGACAAAAGGCACATACACATACTCTGCTTTCGAGTCGGGATGCAACTGCGGGGATCCCTCCCCTGTAATCAGCCAATTGAGGTTGACCTGGCCCACTTGGGCAATTTTCACGGCCTTATCAATGCCGGGCACGGATCCCTTCAGGTAGCTGCGCAAGGCAGTATCGCTAATTCCGGCCCGTCGCCCAAACGCATAAACGGCTTCATCGCCGATCACCTGTCGTAAGCGGTCTGCAAAAGAAGAACCAGAGGAGATGGACATCGGCTTAACGCTACAGGTTGTGTATAGGCAGATTTTTCACCACTATATCTTGACAAGTCAACAACTGGTGAAGGGCCAACGGCAGCCAGCCAACTTGGGAGTCATCTCCAAGCTGAGCGGCTCAAACGGCAGAATGGGACTCGCGCTTAATGTTGCTGGTAGGCTGGCCGTGGAATCCTACTGGCGCTACCGTGGTTTTGAGTTGTGCTCACAGCGGGCAAGAACCGAGTCGGCATGGCTCACCCTCACAAAAGGCGCACGTGGGATCTTCCCAAGTGCTGCTGAGATGATTGGCATTGGGTAGCCAAAAAGTTCGGTTCTCATATTGCCTCTAGGTCTCCTTCAAGCTGCTCTACCTCAATCCCCATGACTTCCTCTGACTTTAAGCGCTGGCTGGATAACTTCCTGATTGCTGTTGTCTTTCTGGTGTTCGCCGGGTTTGTCTGGTTTGTCTTTTCCGTAACGGGAGCTTTTGTCGGGATCCCACTGGGGTACAAGCTTTGGATGCGGCTCTGGCTGCCTTTGTTTCAGCCAGCTTTGGGGATCCTGATAGCCGGGGCGGTGGTGAGCGGAGTGTGGGGTTGGCTGGAGAAACGCCGCTCCCAATAATCGTGATCATCACCAGAACTGAAGATCCGGTGGCGCAGGGGAGCCACAGACTGGCTCTATACTGGAAACGTATCTAAATGTTGAGCAACTGAGGCGGTCTGGCGTCGTGTTTGTTCTGTCCGGCTACGAGTATTTGCTGGTTTTCCTGATCCTCTGCTCTCTGCTGCCAGTTTTGGCTCTGGGGGCTTCTGCACTCTTGGCGCCAAAGCGGCGGGGATCCCTGCGGCGCAGCACTTACGAGTCGGGCATGGAGCCGTTTGGGCAAGCCTGGATCCAGTTCAACATTCGCTACTACATGTTCGCGCTGGTCTTCGTCATTTTCGATGTAGAGACTGTGTTCCTCTATCCCTGGGCAGTGGCGTTCCACCGCTTGGGGCTGTTGGCCTTTGTGGAGGCCCTGATTTTCATCGCCATCCTCGTGGTGGGTCTTGTGTACGCCTGGAGAAAAGGAGCGCTGGAATGGTCATGATGTCTGAGAAATCGCAGGTTCTGTTTCCGGGGGCTGCCCCCCAGGTGACTACCGACCTCTCCAACAACGTCGTTCTGACGACGGTGAACGACCTGTACAACTGGGCCAAGATGTCCAGCCTCTGGCCGCTGCTCTACGGCACTGCCTGTTGCTTCATCGAGTTTGCTGCCATGCTGGGATCCCGCTTTGACTTCGACCGGTTTGGCCTGTTGCCTCGTTCTTCGCCGCGCACGGCTGATTTGATCATCACGGCGGGCACGGTCACCATGAAGATGGCTCCGGCGTTGGTCAAGCTCTACCAGCAAATGGCTGAGCCGAAGTACGTGATTGCCATGGGGGCTTGCACCATCAGCGGTGGCATGTTCAGCTCCGATTCCTACACGGCAGTGCGGGGGGTGGACAAGCTGATCCCGGTGGATGTGTACATTCCTGGCTGCCCCCCTCGTCCAGAGGCGATCATGGATGCCATTGTCAAGCTGCGCAAGAAGATCGCTGCAGAAGACATGCGGGAGCGGGGCCGTCTGCAACAAACCCACCGCTACTACACGGTTAAGCATAACCTTAAGCCTGTGCCGGAGATCATCACCGGCAAGTATCTGGAGAGCGAGACCCGCCAAGCTCCCCCGCCGGAACTGGCTGCTGCCATCGGCCTGCCGGTGCCCCCGGCTTTGCAAACTGCCGACTTTAAGCAGGCGGAACAGCAGCTCAAAGCCTTGCGAGGAGGGATGTGAGATGGCAGAGGAAAATGCCCGAGAAAAGCAAGCGCCGCCAGCGGTAGGCGAGCAGTCGGAACCCTTGGTGACGTTGGAGCGGGGCCCGGTTTCCCAGTTTCTGGCCGACAACGGCTTCGAGCACCAGTATTTGGGGAGAGACGCAGCGGGGGTAGAGCTGTTGGAGGTGGAGCGGGACTTTCTTCTGCCCCTGTGTACCGCCCTCTATGCCTACGGCTTTAACTACCTGGAGTGCCAGTGCGGGTATGACCTGGGGGCAGGGCAGCCACTGGTCAGCCTTTACCACCTGATCAAGCTGTCAGACGGGGCGGATCGCCCTCAGGAGGTGCGGCTCCAGGTAAAGTTGCCTCGCCACGATCCACGGCTGCCTTCCGTATACTGGATTTGGAAGTCGGCGGATTGGCAGGAACGGGAAACCTACGACATGTACGGCATTGTTTTCGAGGGACACCCGAACCTGAAGCGGATTTTAATGCCGGAAGACTGGATAGGGTGGCCCCTGCGCAAGGACTACATCACGCCTGACTTCTATGAGCTGCAGGATGCCTACTGATTGGGGATCCCTGACCTGGTGAGCAGCGTTGAACAGGATGGGTTGAGATGTGGCCTTTTTTGCTCTTGGCAATCTATGCAGGTGGAGTTTGGTACTCGGCCCGCAAGGCGGATCGCATCTATTCGGGATCTGGGAAGTGGCTGGTATCGGCCCTCTGGCCGGTGCTGCTGCTCTCAAACCGTCAGTTTCGCCAAAATTGGCGTCGTCCCCTGAACAAGTAAGTTGAGTGAGTCTGGATCCCTGGAATCCTCGCCTGTGCTCGCTCCTGAGCAACACCCGCGCGACCCAAGCTTTCCTTTGTCATCACCCCAGGCCACGCAGAAGTTGCAGGAGTTGATCGGCAGCCGCATTCGCGCTCAAGGGCCGGTGACCTTTGCCCAGTTTATGGAGTGGGCTCTCTACGAGCCAGGGTTGGGCTATTACGAGCAGGGATCCCCGATTGGCCCCGACTACCTCACCTCTCCCCACCTGGCGGCGGACTTTGCCCAACTGTTGGCGGAGCAAATCCACCAGTTCTGGCACATTTTGGGATCCCCCCCTGACTTCAAGGTGATCGAGATGGGGGCGGGCAGCGGTCGCCTGGCCCAGGATTGGCTGACCTACGTGCGCTCCGCTAACCCCCCTTTTTGGCAGGCACTGGAATATGGGATCCTGGAGCGTTCTGCCCACCTGCGGCGGCTCCAACAGGAGCGATTGGCTCCTTTTGGGGAGAAGGTGCGCTGGTTGGATTGGGATGGGATCCCGGATGAGTCGGTCACAGGCTGTTTCTTCTCCAATGAGCTGGTGGATGCTTTTCCGGTGCATCGGGTGCAGGTACAGGATGAGGCTTTGCGGGAAATCTATGTCGATTGCAGCGAGGCTGCAGAGGCCAACTTCCGGGAAGTGCTGGGGGATCTGTCCACTCCTGAGCTGAGGGAGTATTTTGCCCGCTTGGGGATCCCTGTAGAAACTTATCCGTCCGGTTACCAAACCGAGGTGAACCTGAAAGCCTTGGAGTGGCTGCAGCTGCTGGCCCGTAAGCTGCGGCGAGGCTACGTGCTCACCATCGATTACGGCCACACCGCCCAGAGCTACTACAGCCCCCACCGCGCCCAAGGTACGCTCTTGGCCTACCGACAGCACGGCAGCTACACGGATCCCTATGTTCGGGTGGGATCCCAGGATCTCACCGCTCATGTGGACTTTACGACCCTAGAGCAAGTGGGAGAATCTCTGGGGCTAAGATGCCTGGGGTTCACCCGGCAGAGCAACTTTTTGGTGAACCTGGGATTGACCGAGCGGCTGGCTGCCCTCAGCCAAATGGGGAACCCGGTTGATGGCGAAGCTGTGGATGTGGGCCAGGTTTTGCGGCGGCGACATGCTCTTCACGCGCTGCTGGATCCCATGGGGTTGGGGGGCTTTGGAGTATTGGTGCAGGCTAAGGGCCTGACCCCCTCAGAATATGCTCATCCTCTGCGGGGCTTTGGCGAGCCAGAGCTGTGAACCGTTTCGGTGCTATTGGGATGGGATGTCTACCCCTACCGGCTACCGTTGCCTTCCATCGATGCCAGTTCTGCCATTGCTCTGGCGCCATCTTCCAGGTTGCTAATTTTCTCCTCGAGAGTTGCAAAGACTTCGTTATATTTGTCGGCCCATGCAATGTCGGCGGCAGCTTTGGTCGTGCGGGCCGAGCCAAGAGATACGTCTGAAGATCCTTTCGCGGGCATAGGTGACCGTTTAATGGAGTTACTAGAGCCTGTTGACCGACAAGCCTGGGTTAAGCGGGCAATATCCTGCTTCAGGAGATTCTGTTTTGATTGGAGTTGTTCTACCTTGGCTATGCCCTCCTTAAGGGACTGAATGAGTTTCTGTTTCTTGGCTTGTAAATCTCCAATCGAGGCTTTCAGACTTTGCTCTTCTGCGCGTAACTGAGAAAGCCGTTCTTTTTGAGATTGGATCTGGGTCTCTATCTCCTCAAAATGGAGCTGAGCAGTTTGAGCTTGCGAATGAGCATTCTCATGAGTTTTGGCAGCAGCTTTTCCATTCTGCTGGACTTTTGCCCAATCTTCAAGGGCAGCACGCAGACTGGCCAACTCGTTTTGCAATTGCTGTAGGTCTGAAGGAGTGATTTCGTTTTGCTTCTGCTGATTTTTGAGGTGCTCTAGAAGCTGGATTTTGGCTTTGGCCTCGCTTCCAGATAGAGCAGAAGCCACATAGCCCGTCATCCCCGTGGCCAAACCTGCTGCTCCCGCCTGCCACAGGGATCCTCCCGCCCCAAGGCCGCCAATAGCCACCGTAACTCCAGCCAACGCGGGAAAGGCAGTTATCCAAAGCTGGCGGCAGGAGAAAGGCAACATCATCGACCCCAGGGTGGAAGAGGAGATTGTCTTGAAGATTGTTTTGACCATAGGTAATGTTTGGGTAGGTTTTCTCTCACTCACAACTCCTCTTTTTTTAAGGAGAAAGGGGAGCTAGAACCAACACAAAGAACAAAGAACGCCTTAGAGACAATTTTACTGCACTATTTCACTGCACTTCATCACTGCACTTCAAGATGACTCTGGTGTACTGCTGAGGTTACAGTTCTTTACGCCATCCCTCCAGTATGGCCACAACTACAAGTCAATCGCCACTCTAAACCTGCAAGAGCCACTTCAGGGTATGCTAGCCTCAGGCTCATCCTGACCGGCTTTCTTGGCAGCGACGCCCAAGGACATCTGCTTTGACATGCTCGATAGGACCCCGTCCCGCTGCCGCAGTGGATCCCAGGGCTTGGAGCCTTGAGGAGAAAGTGGGGCAACTGTTTCTGGTTTATTTTGAGGGAGCTGAGTTTTCCTCCGCTCTCGAGGAGATGATCCGGGACTACCACGTGGGCGGGCTGATCTTCTATTCGATTGCCGGCAACATTCAAACGTTGCCTCAGGTGGCCCAGCTCATTGCCGCGGCTCAGGCACAAGCCCTTGTCCCCCTGTGGATAGCCATTGATCAAGAGGGGGGGCCGGTGGTGCGCCTTACCGAGGGGGTGACGGTGTTCCCCAGCGCCATGGCAGTGGCAGCAGCGGGATCCCTGGCAAAGGCAGAAGCTATGGCCCGTGCGGTGGGAACGGAGCTGAAAAGTTTGGGGTTTAACCTCAACTTCGCCCCTGTTGTGGACGTGAACAGCAACCCCCACAACCCCATCATCGGCATCCGAGCCTTTGGGTCAGACCCGAAACAGGTGACAGATTACGGCCTCGCCCTGTGGCGCGGCTATCGGCAAGCCGGGATCCTCTGTACGCCCAAACATTTTCCCGGCCATGGGGACACCGATATGGATTCCCACCTGGGGTTGCCGCGGGTGGATCGCCCCCTGGAGGCGCTACAAACCACGGAATTGCGCCCGTTTCAGGCTTTGATCCGGGCAGGGGCAGAGGCGATGATGACGGCGCATGTGGTGATGCCGGCTCTGGGATCCGTGCGACCGGCAACGCTGGCCCCTGAGGTGGTGTCGGGCTGGCTGCGGCAGAGGCTGGGTTTCCAGGGTCTCGTCCTGACAGATTCCCTGACCATGGGGGCCATTGCCCGCACCTACGGCATTCCCGAAGCGGCAGAACTGGCCTTTAGGGCAGGGGCCGATGTGCTGCTGTTTGGGGCAGATCCCGGCTTTACCCCGGCCATCCAAAAAGAAGCTTATGCCCATCTGCTGCGGGAGTTTCGCGCCGGGCGCTTGTCGGTTGAACAGTTGGATCAGTCGGTGGAGCGGATTTTGGCCTTGAAGCGGCGCTACAGGCTGGGATCCCCCTGCCCCCCTTTCCCCCCTTCCACCCTGGAAAGCCACCAGGCGCTGGCCCGCCAAATCGCCCAAGACAGCATCACCCTGGTACGGGGATCCCTGCCTCCCTTGGCCCCTGACCCGCTGCTTATCACCCCTGTACCTTTGTTGGGGGAGCTGCTGCAAAAAGCCTGTCCCGCTGCCCAAGTGTTCTCCATCCCTCTGGATCCCACCCCCGAACAGCAGCGGATTGCCCAAGAAGGGGCTCAAAGGGCTGCGCAGGTGCTGGTGGGATCCCTGGAGACGTGGCGGCATCCGGCGCAGAGGTTGCTGCTGGGATCCCTTCCGCCGGAAAAGGTGATTGGGTTGGCCTTGGGATCCCCCTACGATGCCTTTGCCCTGCCCCAGATCCCGGTTTACTTGGCCTGCTACGGCACTACCCCCGTCTCTCTACAGGCGTTGCTGCAGGTGTTGTTGGGACAGATTCCGGCCCGGGGTCGCCTGCCGGTTGGATCCCACCCGGAGGGATCCCGGTCGCGTTAGCGGGACAGAGCTCTTTCCCGTTAAAAACAGATCCACTAACTGCTGAGGCTGCTGACAGTGCGCCGCGCCAGGGCCGGCACCGTTCGCTTCACCAAGCCCGTCAGAACATTTCCGGGGCCGATTTCCCACACCTCTTGGATGCCGTCGGCAGCCATGTGCAGCACCGTCTCTCGCCAGCGGACAGGGGCAGTCATCTGGGCCAGCAGCGCCTGCTTAAGGGCTTGCGGATCCCGGCTGGCGGTGGCAGTGCAGTTGCTGTAGACGGGCACTCGCGGCGGCTGAAAGTCAACAGCGCGCAAGGTGTGGGCAAACTCCTCGGCAGCAGCCTTCATAAAGGGCGAGTGAAAGGCGCCACTTACCTTGAGGGGAACGGTGCGCTTGGCCTGCAACTGCTCACAGACGGCTTGCACCCCCTCCACTGAGCCGCTGATCACCACCTGATCCGGGCTGTTGTCGTTGGCAAGGGTGACATCGGGGATCATCTGGCACAGATGCTCTAGCTTGTCGCGGTCAAACCCCATCACCGCTGCCATGTGGCCTGGAGGATCCCCTGCAGCTTCCATCAGTTGGCCCCGCAGCGCCACCAGCCGCAGGCCGGTCTCGAAATCAAACACGCCGGCAGCATAGAGGGCGCTGTATTCTCCCAGGCTGTGGCCGGCAGTGCAGGCAGGAGCCTGACCCTGGGCGTAGAGATAGTCTGTCAACAGGGCCGATACGGTGAACAAAGCCGGTTGCGTGTAGCCGGTCTGGTGGATCTGGTCTTCCGACAGAGCTAAGGGATCCCATCCCAACATCTCACGGGCCAAAGCCAACTTCTGGGCTGCTCCCTGCCAGTTCCGCAAGTCCCTTCCCATGCCCACCGCTTGGGATCCCTGGCCGGGATAGATCCAGGCAACGGTCATCAATTCACTTCCCCCAACGAAACACAATCGCCCCCCAGGTGAGGCCGGCACCAAAGCCTGCCATTACCCCCAGATCGCCGGCGCCAAAGCGTCCCTGCTCGATCCAAGTGGCCAAGGCAATTGGCACCGAAGCGCCCGAGGTGTTGCCGTAATACTCTAGGACGCTGGCCACCCGCTGCGGATCCAGTTGCAAACGCTTGGCTACCGCATCGAGAATGCGCTGGTTGGCCTGATGAATAAAATACCCCTGCACCGCCTCCGCCGGGATCCCGGCCCGGAAGAGAGCCTTCTCGATAACCTCCGGCACCGCCTGGACGGCGAACTTGTAGACCTCGCGGCCATTCATGGCGATGGGGCAGCAGCGGTATTGCCCCACCTGCAGGGATCCCACCAGGGGCTTGGCCTCTGTAGCCATGGACAAGCTGAGTAGCTGGCTGCCACTGCCATCGCTGCGCAGCTCAATGCTGAGGATCCCGCCGGTTTCCCCCGCCTCCAGAACCACTGCCCCAGCCCCATCTCCAAACAAGACACAGGTGGTGCGATCCGCCCAGTCCACCGTGCGGGAGAGCACATCCGCCGCCACCACCAAGGCCCGCCGATACAGCCCGGTTTGCAAAAACTGTGCTGCCGTGGCCACCGCAAAGACAAAGCCTGTGCAGGCTGCCGTCAGATCAAAGGCCACCGCCCGCGTTGCTCCCAGAGCTGCCTGCACCTGAGGGGCCGAGCCAAACCGATCGACGCCGGTGGAAGTGGCCAGCAGGATCAAATCCAGATCTTGTGGCGGGATCCCAGCCCGATCCAGAGCAGCCTTCGCCGCTTGAGCCGCCAAGTCCACCAAACTCAGATGGGGGGGGAGAATGCGCCGCTGACGAATGCCGGTGCGGGGCCAGATCCATTCGTCGGAAGTTTCGACGATCTGGCTGAGGTCGTCGTTGCTCAAGCAGGGATCCGGCAGGGCAGCCCCCACCCCCACCAGCCGCACGGTCGGGAGGCCATTGCTGGGCATGGACACTACCCTTCCACGCAATCCAAGGGCCGCAGAGGCAGCACCTCTGATCGCGACAGCGGGACGGAGTCAGAGGCGGACTGTTCGCGACAGCGGGACGGAGTCCTTAAAGGCCGTTCAGAGCTGGGATTAGACTCGCGAGGATCGGCCATCTCCGCCTGCAGTCGCTGCAGGATTTTTTGCTCCGCCGCTTCTTTGGCCAAACGAATGGCATGGTAAACCATCGCCGCCTTGGAGCTGCCGTGGGTAATCACGCAGATGCCGTTGACTCCGAGCAGCAAAGCGCCGCCATACTCCACGTAGTCCATCCGCCGCTTCACCTGTTTTAGGTTGGGTCGGAGCAGCCAGCAGCCCAACTTGCCGCGCCAACCGCGGGGCAGCTCCTCCCGCAGCACCTGGGTGATCACCTGTCCGACGCTCTCGGCAAACTTGAGGAGGGCATTGCCCACAAAGCCGTCGCACACCACCACATCAAACTCCCCGGTCAGCACATCCCGCCCCTCGGCATTGCCGGCAAAATGGATCCCTGGCAATTGGGCCAGGCGCTGGTGGGTGGCCAGAGCCAAATCGTTTCCCTTGTTGGGCTCCTCGCCGATGTTGAGCAGGCCCACCCGCGGACGCTCGACCCCCAGTACACACTGGCAGTAGAGGGATCCCATACGGGCAAACTGCTCCAAAAAGCGGGGCCGGCAATCTACATTGGCTCCCACATCCAAAAGCAACACCGGCTTGCCTCTTAAAGTGGGCAGAAGAGCACCAATGGCCGGGCGATCGATCCCTGCCAGCCGGCCCAAATGAAGGTAGGCCGCAGCCATCGCTGCTCCGGTATTCCCGGCGGCCACCACAGCATCGGCTTGGTTGGAGCGCACCTGTTGCATTGAGACGTTGATGGAGGCTTTGGGCTTTTTGCGTACCATCAACGGCTCTTCCGCCATGCCCACATCGTCCTCGGCAGGCACGATGGTGATCCCAGCAGGCAAGGGCTGAGGCAAAAAGGGCTTGAGGGACTCTGGACGACCGACCAGCGCAATCCCGACCCGCAGATGCCGATGGGCCAGCAAGGCGCCCTTGATGATCTCTTCGGGAGCGTAGTCGCCCCCCATCGCATCAACCGCAATTCGCACAAGCTGACCTCACACTGGAATATCCTCGGCAACTGCAAGTCAAGCGTCAGGGAAAGCGCAGCGACCTCTGCAGTCCCCCTGCCGGAAAATTGGGAGCCTTAATGGCTGCAGGATGCTACCGAATTGTACCAAAAAACTGGATCTAAAGCCCCGCCCTACCGCTACGCAGTTCCTCGTAAGTGCTGTCGTAGAACCAGAAACCAGAATCCTTGCCCTCTAGAGCGGGGGGTATGTCAACAGATTTGTTTTCCTCAATCAAGGCCGTAGGTTCCGCACCGAGCCCGAAGGGATCCGTTTGCGCTGCTTCTTCCCCACCCTGCATAGGAAACGTGGACTTCCTCACGCCTGCGTGAGGGCAGCCAAGAGAGAGCGTACCTGTTGGACGTGGGCGTGTGCAGTGGAGTTTCTGGCCTGGTGTTGGCCCAGCTCCGTCTCCAACTGCGCCAATTCTCCTGCCAACGCTGCCCACCGATCCCGCTCTGGGTAGAGGGTGGCCTGCAGGTGATTCAGGCGACCCCAGGTTTCTGCCATGGCCTGGGCGCGCGCCCGCAGGGATCCCTCCTCTTGCTCCAGGTGTTGCCACTGCTGCTCCAACTCTTGCCGTTGGCGGGCAAGCTGCTCTTGTTGAGAAGGTAAAGAAGAATCCAATTGTTGGATGAGGCTCTGCAAGCGACCTTTTTCTTGAAGGAGATCCTGTTTTTGGCTGCCGATCTGATCCAGAATCGGGCCAATATCGACCAAGGTAGGGGCGGCAGCGGCCTGCCCTTGAAGCTGGCTGAGGCGGGCCTCTTGGCGGGTCAACTCTTCGTATTCCCGCTGTAGGTTTTTCTCCTGAGGCAGCAGAGCTTCTTCGAGGGCGCTGCAAGCAGACTGAGCGTAGTCAATATCCATTTCGATATCGAACCGCTCTTCGGGAGAGGCAGTGGCCAAACGCTCTTGCAGCTCCCGTAGGGCTTGGCGATTTTGCTCCAGTTCGGCCCGCTGCTGGCTGACCTGGGCCGCCCGCTGCTCGTAATCTCGGCGCAGTTGGCTGACCAAAGCGACTAGCTCTTCCACCGAGATGGGAGGATCCGCGGATCCTGCCCTGCCGTCGTGATGGGCGATGATGAAGTCGTACTCTTGAACCAGGCGATACGTCTGTTGCTGGAGAGTTTCCTGCAAATGCAGGTGGCGGGTGATCTGTTGCAGTTGTTCTTGATAGGCTCGCAGGGATCCCTGCCGAGTTTGCCATTCTGCTTGGCTGTGCTCCAGGGATTGTCGGGATCCCCACCAAGCGGCGCGGCGTTCTTGCCAAGCGCGGTAGTCCCGATCCAGCTCGTCTTGCCGGATCTGGGCCTGCTGACGTTCTGCTTCCAGTTGGGCAATCTGTTGATTCAAGTGCTCCTGCTGCTGCTGAATGTGGCTTTTCAAGCTCTGCAGAAGCGCCAAGGGATCCCCAGCCGGATGTAGAGTCTCCTGGAGCTGCTGCACCAAAGCCTGTAGCTGCGCTGCTTCTGCTTCCCCCAATCGGCTGGAGCGAGCTTCTTGCAATTGAGCTTCCAACTCTTGCCGCTGTCGATTCAGAGCTTCCCGCTGTTCTCCGATCAGCCGCTGTTGTTCGGCCAAGTAAGCTTGCTGGGCTGCCAGCTCCTCTTTGAGGCTGTCCAGGAGTTTGCGATCTTCCTCTACGGCTTTGTATTGCTCGTACAGCCGCTGCACCTCTTCTTCTTGGGCTGCCAGATCCATCTCGCGGCGTTTAAGCTCATGGGCCTGAAAGGTGAGGGACTGTTTCCAAACCTCGATCTCCTCTTCCTGGCTGCGGGCTTTGAGCTGAAGTTGGCTGAAGTTTTGCAGGTAAGTCACCAGTTGGCGAGCAGCTTCGCTGATGCGGGCGACCTGACGGCTGCCGGAGATTTCCGCCAGCACCAGCGACCCATCCTTGAAACGCCCGGCCTCCTGGGCAATGCGGCCTTCCAGGGTAATCGATTCTTCGTTCACGGCCACCCAGGTATTGTCCTGCTGCTGCTTGGCCAGCAATTGTAGAGACGACTTAGCAAACCCAATCGGCTTGGATAGCTCTGCCAGGTACAGCACGCCTGAACTCCTTCAAAACAGCATGGACAACGCCAATCCCAAACCCTAACCCCACCGAGCCCTCGCCCCTGGCTGGGGAACAATGAACGGCTGCCGGAGTAGGGCTCCCCAAGGCGCAAAAGATGGCATCAGACTCTATACCTTACCGCTCTAGACTCAACCATAGGCTAAAAAAAGCACCTTCGCCAGATGAGTTTTGGGGATGTCCGGGGTAGCTATTCAAACCGGTGGCGGAGCACTAAGGTAGTCTAGGGTGTGGTGTAGGGTTCTGCTCAGGGTTTGTATGGAGCTGCAAGGTGAGCCGCTTTCTATTCGTCGGCGTTCTCCTGCCCCGCCGGTGGTCGTAGCCTCTCAGGTGTACCAGACAACAGCGCCGGAAGCCAAGCCGCGCCACATTTTGGAAGAGATCGTCTGGCACAAAGAACAGGAGGTGGAGCGCCAACGGGAGCAGCTTCCCCTGAAGCAATTGCAACGGCAACTGGATCAAGCCCCGCCGGTGCGGGATTTTGTGGCGGCTCTTACCCAGTCTCCTCACCCTGTTTCCTTGATTGCCGAGGTCAAAAAAGCCTCCCCCAGCCGCGGCGTTCTCCGGGATCCCTTTGACCCGGTGGCCATTGCCCAGAGCTATGAGGCCGGTGGGGCCAGTTGTCTCTCGGTGCTGACGGATGAGCGGTTCTTTCAGGGCAGTGGCGAGTATCTGCGGCAGATCCGTCAAGCGGCAGGGATCCCCATCCTGTGCAAGGAGTTCATTCTCTACCCCTACCAAATCCTCTGGGCCCGCGCCTTGGGGGCGGATGCAGTGCTCTTGATTGCCGCCATTCTCTCCGATGCGGATTTGGGCTACTTTCTCAAGCTGATTCGGCAATTGGGCATGGCGGCTCTGCTGGAGGTGCACACCTCCCAAGAGTTGCAGCGGGTGCTGCGTTTGCCCCAACTGCAAGAGTCCAGAGGGCAGGTGCTCATTGGCATCAACAATCGCGATCTGAGAACCTTTGCGGTGGACTTAAACACAACGCGCGACCTGTTGGCCGCCCACTCGGATCTCCTCGGCGAGCTGCCCATTGTCAGCGAGTCCGGCATCCATACCCCTGCCGATTTGCAGCAGTTGCGGGCCTGGGGGGTGCGCTCTGTGCTCGTGGGGGAAGCTCTGGTGAGACAGCCGGATCCCGGCCAAGCTGTGCGCCACCTGTTGTCATCTCAGTGAATGAGAACCCTCCATCATATGGATCTCTGTTAAGAACAATGGATCTCTAAGGATTGCTCAGACCGATGAAACGTATTCCTGTGCCGGCTCACATCCACTACGAATTTCTGCTGCGGGTATTGGAGCGGCAAACCTTTCCGGCAGTGGAAGAACAGGATTTCGGCAACCGAGCCCGCACACAAGAGCTGATCAACTCTCTGCGCAAAGCCCTCACCCAACAGGTGCAACTGGAAGAAGACTGGCGACAGCGGGGCTATCAGGTGGACTACCGCTGGAATATGGACGAGCCTCAGACTCCCCCTTGACCTTCCAGTCCACTGTAAGGTTTAGCATCCTTTCAGTGGCATTGGGTTGGGGAGGTTTCCCAAGATGCAGGTTGTTTTGACAGTGCCCAAGCTGGCCTGTGCGGCTTGCGTGGACACCATTGCGCAAGCGGTGCGGCAACTGGATCCCCAGGCCCAGGTGGAAGGGGATCCCAAAACCAAACAGGTGCGGATTACTTCTGGGCGGTCTGTGAGCGATTTGCGGCAGGCCCTCACCCAGGTGGGATATCCCCCGGCCTAGTCAATTTTGGGCCGGGAACGGTCGGGCGTCTGTTTTGAATTTCTGTACAGA
Source organism: Synechococcus sp. R50.1 (assembly GCF_047462115.1). NCBI lineage: Bacteria > Bacillati > Cyanobacteriota > Cyanophyceae > Synechococcales > Synechococcaceae > Synechococcus > Synechococcus sp. R50.1. The sequence goes on from NZ_JANSIN010000010.1 coordinate 38,991, forward strand.
TGGCTGCCTTCGCCCTGCCCAGGGTGGAGAGTAGCTGTCGTTTCATCAACAAGGTGTTGCCATGTCTGCCCATAAAGGGTCATCGGGTGCACTATCGGCCTCTGCGCCTTCTCCTGAGGGCACTTGGCAGTTGGCCCTGCAAGGGATGAGCTGTGCCTCCTGCACCCGCAGCATCGAACAGGCCCTCACTCAGGTGCAGGGAGTATCCTCCGGATCCGTGAATTTTGCCAGTGAGCAGGCCACCGTCAAAGGGGATCCCCGGCTGGTGGATCCGCAGGCGCTGATTCGGGCGGTGGAGCGGGCGGGGTATCGGGCGCGCCTTATCCAGGAGGATTGGCAACTGGACGATCTGTCGGATCCAGAGCGGATCGCCCAACGGGCCGCAGAACGGGAACTGAAGCTCAAGGTGGCGATAGGGGTGGGCATCAGCACGGTGCTGGTGATCGGATCCCTGCCGATGATGCTGGGAATGGAAATCCCGGGCTTTCCCATGTGGCTGCACAATCCTGGGTTGCAGTTGCTGCTGACGGCTCCGGTGCAGTTTTGGGTGGGCAGGCATTTTTACCGGGGAGCCTGGGCTGCTTGGCAACGGCGTTCAGCGGATATGAACACGCTGGTGGCCTTAGGGACGAGCGCGGCTTTCTTCTATTCCATTTTCCCAACGGTTTTCCCCGACTCTTTCCATCGGCAGGGACTGCACCCGGATGTCTATTATGAGGTGTCGGCGGTGGTCACCACCCTGATTCTGGTGGGCAAGTGGATGGAGCAACGGGCTAAGGGGCAAACCTCCGAAGCCATTCGCAAGCTGATCGGGCTGCAACCGAAAACGGCAAGGGTAATTCGCCATGGGGTGGAGCAGGATATTCCGATTCGGGAAGTGCAGGTGGGGGATTGGATCCGGGTGCGCCCCGGAGAGAAGGTGCCGGTGGATGGGGTCATTCTAGAGGGATCCTCCAGCCTCGACGAGTCCATGGTGACCGGCGAGAGCCTGCCTGTACTCAAGTCGGCGGGGGATGAGGTGATTGGGGCAACGCTGAATCAGACGGGCAGCTTTGTGATGGAGGCGCGGCGGGTGGGCAAAGACACGGTTCTGGCCCAGATCGTGCGCCTGGTGCAGGAAGCTCAGGGATCCAAAGCCCCAATTCAACAGGTGGCGGATCGGGTGACTGCCTGGTTTGTGCCGGCAGTGATCGGGGTGGCAGTTCTAACTTTCGTGCTCTGGTGGGTGTTGGCGGACAACCTGACGCTGGCCTTGGTGAACACGATTGGGGTGCTGATCATCGCCTGCCCTTGTGCGCTGGGGTTGGCAACCCCCACCTCGATCCTGGTGGCCACGGGACGAGGGGCAGAATTGGGGATCCTGGTGAAAAGTGCCGACAGCCTGGAATTGGCCCACCACTTGCGCACGGTGGTCTTGGACAAAACTGGCACCCTGACCGAAGGTCGCCCTACCGTCACCGATATTTGGGCCCACGGCTCCTCTCCCCTGGCGGTGTTGCGCCTGGCAGCGGCGGTGGAGCGGCACTCGGAACATCCTTTGGCCCAGGCGGTGGTGCAGAAAGCCGAAGCCGAAAAAATTGTGATCCCCCCTGCCTGGCACTTTCAGGCAAGGGTAGGCAGTGGGGCAGAAGCTTGGGTGGAAGATCAGTGGATTCGCATCGGTCGGCTGAGCTGGCTACAGGAGATGGGGATCCCCTGGGATCCCTCTTGGTCAGAGCGGGTTCAGAATTGGGAAAGCCAGGGCAAAACGGTGATCGGCGTAGCCCAATCCCAGAGCCTGGTGGGGCTGTTGGCCATTGCCGATCCGCTCAAACCCACCTCTCCTGAGGCAGTGCAACAGCTGCAACAGATGGGTCTAGAGGTGATCCTGCTAACCGGGGATAACCCCACCACGGCCCAAGCGGTTGCTCGGCAAGCAGGCATTCAGCGGGTAATTGCCCAAGTCCGTCCGGATCAGAAGGCAGCTTACATACGCAGCCTAAGACAACCGCGACGGCGGGTGGCGATGGTGGGAGATGGCATTAACGATGCTCCGGCTCTGGCAGAAGCCGATGTGGGGATCGCCATCGGTACGGGTACGGATGTGGCGATGGCCGCCAGCGATATAACCCTCATGTCGGGAGATCTGCGCGGAGTCGCCACTGCCATTCAACTCAGCCGGGCCACCCTCAACAACATCCGCCAGAACCTCTTCTTCGCCTTTATCTACAATACGCTGGGGATCCCGATTGCCGCTGGGGCGCTCTATCCCTTTACAGGCTGGTTGCTCAACCCTATGCTGGCGGGGGCAGCCATGGCCCTGAGTTCCGTTTCGGTGGTCGCCAATGCCCTGCGCCTGCGACACTTTCAGCCCCCCAGACCAGCGGGCCGGCGTTAGGCCCTCTCCCAGGGGCAAGGGGGATTAGCGCGGCAACAGTTTTGCTGCCCTTTGAGCATGAGTCTGCCGTACCGCTCATGCCTCAGGGCTATCTTCTGGCAGACAAGGACATCCCCCCAGGGGGCTTGGTGAACGACAAGCGGCAAGCTAACCTAAAAGGCTCAGGCAGACTGGGGAAAGCGCGGTGCAAGTCCGCCACTGTGACGCAACTGTGATGGGATCCCTCCCTCAGCCAGAACACCCACCTGCCGTTGTCCTGTACCCCTTGCGATTCACAAGGAACGGAGTTTTTTGTGTTGAATACCCTCAGTGTTTCCCCTCCGCTTGCGGTTGGGCAGTCTCCTGTTGTCCCCCTGCCCCTGTTGCTCATCGGCCACGGATCCCGCGACCCCCAAGGGCAGCAAGCCTTTCTGGAGCTAGCCCAGGCTTACCAAGCTCTCACCCCCCATCGACCGGTGATCCCCTGCTTTCTGGAGCTGACCCAGCCAACCATTGCCCAGGGGGTAGAGCAGTGCTTGGCCCAAGGGTGGCAGGAGATCGTGGCCCTGCCGCTGTTGCTGTTTGGGGCCCGCCACAACAAGTTCGATGTGACGATGGAACTGGATCGCCTGCAGGCCCTCTATCCCCAGTTGCGCATTCGTTACGGTGGGCCGCTGGGGATCCGCATCGAGATCCTGCAACTGCTGCGAGACCGATTGGCCGCTTTGATGGCCGCCCAACCGCAGCGGATCCCAGAAGCAGAAACCGTGCTCCTGTTTGTGGGTCGCGGCTCCAGCGATCCCGAGGCCAATGCCGAAGCCTGTAAACTGGCCCGGTTGCTTTGGGAAGGATCTGGGTTTGCCGCTGTGGAAACTTGCTTTATCGGCATTACCCATCCCCGCCTGCCCGTGGGATTGGAGCGGGCCTTGTCCTGGCATCCGCGCCGGGTGATCGTGCTGCCCTACTTCCTGTTTACCGGAGTGCTGGTGAAAAAAATTGAGGCGGCAGTGGAACAACAACGACAACGACAGTCGGAAATCGACTGGCTCATGCTGCCGGAATTGGGCCTTGTGGACACGGTGCTGCACAGCCTGCAGCAACTGGAGCAGGAAGCCCTACAGGGCCAAACCCAAATGAACTGCCACCTGTGCAAGTTTCGCCTGGCCGTGAGCGCAGAGGTCAGAGCTGGGCATACCCATCACCATCCTCACGAGCATCATCACCACCATCACGGGCACGGATCCCATCACCATCCTCATTCCCACCCTCACCACGACCACGGCCATACCCACGCAGCGGCTGGGGATCCCTGGGCCCAATTAGAGGGCTACCACCAACGGGCTTGGCAGGTGCCCTGAGAGGGAAACAGAGGCTGCTGGCGGGATAAACTGAGTGCAGACAGGCCATTTTTGAACCTGGTTTTCCCGCTCTAGCGATTGTGATAACGAAAAGCCAATGACGATGTTTTCCCGCTCCTCTTGGGTCTCGGGTGCCGCTGCTGCGGGGAGCGGGATTTTCGTCTTCGCTCTGGTGGTGGGGCTGTTGGATCAGATCCTGCCAACCCTGCCCAGGGTTTCCTTATCCTTGGCCGGGATCCCTGGGATCCTGGCTGCCGCTGGGGCCTCCTATGGGGCCTGGCGGGTGGTTCAGATGGGTCTGCAGTCGGGCTCCTGGACTGATTTTCGGGCCTCGCTGGTAGCGGCTCTGTCTCCCTTTGATCCCGCCGATTATGGCGGCAACCCTCGGCAACCCGAGGAGGATTCTCTCCCTTTGCAGTCGGTTGACGAGGATCCTCAAACCCAGATCCGCGATCGACAAATTCTTGATCAAGCTGAGCAGCAGACGGAAACTGAAACCGAAGTAAGCGAACACACTCAAGTAAGACTGCAGGGCGAGCAGCACCAGGATCAAGCTTCGCAGGCCAAGGCCCAACAGTTGCAGCCCCTACAAGAATTGTCATCACCTTCTTCCCCAAGCCCTGAGTCGGCAAAACCCACACCAGAGCCAGAGCTCAACCAAAAACTTCGCCAACTCCAGATGCAGGTCGCCACTCTGAAAATAGAACTGGAACTCCAAGAAATCCAACTGCAGCAGTTGGAGGTGAGGCGGACTCGGCTTCAGCAGCAGAAGCAGAAACTCAAGCACGTTCTGCGTCGCACGGCGTCCGAAAATCAAAGGCTGCGCTTCTTACAGGAGCAAAAAGCCCGGCAACTGGAGCAAACTCAGCAAGAGCTGCAAGCTTTGCGGGAGTCCTACCGCGCCTTGCAAGTTCTCCAGGAAATAGGCTTCACCCTAACCCAAAACCTATCTCACAAAATAGCCGAAACGGAACCCTCTAAGCCCTCCGGCTAGCCGAAGTCTCAACTCACCCGTTTCAGGACAAATACACTCCCCTCGCTGCCCCGGCCCATCCGCAAATCTTCATCCAAATAGGTGATATCCAGCCAGCCCGTTGGCTCGCGGCGGCGAATATCGATTTGAATAGCCGGGATCCGCTCCGGAGCCCGCTCGAGCAAATAGAGAAAACTCTCGATCTCGTAGCTCATCAAAGCTTGGGATCCGAACACCAATCGCTCGAAAATCACCCTCACCCGACGCTCCGATTCGGGGTAAAAGCGTGCCGATACCGCCAAGATTCCCCGTGGCACCCAAGCCCCCAGCCAGCCGGATCCCTGGATCTCCGCCACGTTGAAGACCCGTCCAGCCTTGGCCCGAATACACTGGTAGATCTCGCCGGTGGTCAAAAAAGGCAACTGTGCCAGCCGCAGCAGAGCTGTGCTCGTGGTAAATAGGGTGAGCCAGTTCCCCTCCAACCCTTCAGGAGCCGATGTTGGCTTGGGGGTGGGGTTGAGCGCTTCTAGGACGGCAATTTGAGACAAAATCTGGGCTTTTTGGTCAGGGGAAACTTTCCGGCCCCGGTCGGTCGCCTCCAGTAGGTGCAGCAGAGCCGATTTTTGCTGAGCCAGGGCCTCAGACATGGGCACACTCCGAAGGCACTGACCCTATTTTAGAGAACGCGGGATCCCTCTGCCCTTAACCGTCTTCTCCCACCAGTTTCAGGTTCAGATCTGCCACCTGCTCATACCCTAGCCCGGCCCGCACCACCAGCGGCTCGGATCCGGTCAAATCGATTACCGTAGAGACCTTGGCCCGGCGGGGGGCATCGTCATCCAGCACCAGATCCACCTGTTTTTCCAACTGCCGCATTTCCTCAGCCGCAAAGATCCCACCCTCATCCCAGGGATCGCTCTCCCATTCCCAGGTTTGCCCAAAACTTAAGCCCAGGGATCCGACGGGATCCCCCCCCAGCTTGGCAGAGGTGGAGACAATTGGATTGCCCAACTCTTCCAGCAAAGCCTGACAAATGGCCGAGTCGGGCACGCGGATGCCGGTGGTTTTCCGTTTGGGCTCCATCACCAACTTGGGCACCAGCTTGGTGGCCGGCAACAGAAACGTAAACGGGCCCGGGATCAGCCGCCGCATCAGCCGATAGGCCGAATCGGTTACCTGGGCATAGTGGGCAATGCGTGAGAGAGAAGGGCACAAAAAGGTAAGAGGCTTGTCGTTGGAGAGCTGCTTGATACGGCGTACCCGCTCCACTGCTTGTTTGTGGGTCACATCGCAGCCAATGGCATAGACTGTATCGGTGGGGTAAAGCATCACCGCCCCCTCCCGCAAAGCCGCCGCGATCCGCCGGATGGAACGGGCCTGGGGCTGTTGAGGATGCAGCTTAAAATACTCGGCCATCGGGCAGGTGGAAAGAGGTCAAGACTCGGAGCAGCTCCCCCCCAAAGGGTTTTCCACAAGAGGGCGGGGGGTCGGTGGCACCGACACCGGCAGGGATCCCTGAGATTCGGGCCAGTCCTTCAGTTGTTGCATCAGGGCTTGGATGTGCAGACGGGGCAGATAGGGCCAGTCGCCGGCTTCTTCCAAATCCTGAAGCACCCGATACAGAGCTTGACGGGTGTTGGGCAAAGACTCCCGAAAGGCACCTTCCAGGATCGCGCGGTGCAACTCCTCCAGCAGCCGCAGGAGCATCAGCAGCTCCACACACGCTCCCGCCCTCGCCTGAGCCGCCTGTTCAACGGCCAACATAATCTGACGCAAATCCGGTGGCAGATCCTCCGCCGAGATATACATGGCCACTCGTCTCTGGGTTCTGGGAAGGCAGGGGCTTTCCCATTCTAAGATTCTTCTGCCCTAGGACTGGATGGATTTTGCCCCCACAAGATCCAACTGCGCAGGCTGTTGGGATCCCCGACCCAGGCACTGCCACACCCGCTGCAAGAGGGCATCCAGCCCCTGCTTGGCAATCGCAGAAATGGTCACCACCGAAGTGCCGGCAGCAGCAGACAGCCTCTGGGCGCGCTCGGCAACCTGCTGGGGATCCAGAACATCGATCTTGTTCAAAACCAGGATTTGTGGCTTATCGATTAACCCGTGGCCGTAGGCGCGCAGCTCCTGCTGAATAACCTGGTAATCCTTGACGGGATCCGCCGCCGTGCCATCCACCAAATGAATCAGTACCCTGGTACGCTCCACATGGCGCAAAAACTCATGGCCCAGCCCCACCCCCAAGTGCGCCCCCTCGATCAGCCCCGGAATATCGGCAAACACCACCCCATCTCCCGATGGATGGGGCACCACCCCCAAATTGGGCTGCAACGTGGTGAAGGGGTAGTCAGCAATCTTGGGGCGGGCAGAGGAGACCACCGAAATCAGAGTGGACTTGCCCGCATTGGGCAGGCCGACAATGCCCACCTCGGCAATCAACTTCAGCTCCAGGCGCAGGCGCACCCGTTCTCCCGCTTCGCCCTTGGTGAATTGGCGGGGGGCGCGATTGTGGTTGCTCAAAAAATGGGCATTGCCTAAGCCGCCTTTGCCCCCACGGGCTACCAGCAATTGATCCCCCTTGCCCACCAGATCGCCCAACAATTCCCCCGTCTCCGCATTGAACACCACAGTACCGCAGGGCACCCGCACCAGCCGATCCGCACCACTGGCCCCGCTGCGATGGTTGGGCCCCCCTTTGGCCCCGTGTTCCGCCTTGATCACCGGTTGAAAGCGAAAATCCAACAGAGTTTGCAGGCCGGGATCGGCCACCAAGATCACCGAGCCGCCCCGCCCGCCATTGCCGCCGGATGGCCCCCCAGCCGGCACATACTTTTCACGGCGGAAGGCAACGATGCCATCCCCGCCATTCCCCCCTTGCACTTCAATTTCGGCTTGGTCGATAAAGTGCAATCGTTCTTCTCCCAAATCTTCTATCTTCCAGCTTGGCAAGATGCCGGGAAACTTGCCACAAAAGACGCTCCTCTAAGCTACGATGGTATTTCCCAGCCACATCCTCCCCAGGTGGGAAAGTGGAAGTGGGATCCTGCCAAACTCGATTGGCCTTCTACCCTTTATCCCGCGCAACTGATCTGTTACTGCACCCCTATGAGTCGATTCACTGCTGCCGATGTAGGTTTTACCACTGAAGACTTTGCCGCCCTTCTGGATAAGTACGACTATCACTTCAGCCCTGGCGAAATTGTGGCGGGTACAGTATTCTCGGTGGAGCCACGCGGTGCTTTGATCGATATTGGGGCCAAAACGGCTGCCTTTCTGCCGCTCCAGGAGATGTCGATTAGCCGCCTGGAAGACCCGCACGAGATGCTGCAGCCGGGAGAAACCCGCGAGTTTTTTATCCTCACCGAAGAAAACGAAGAGGGACAACTCACTCTTTCCATCCGTCGCATCGAGTACATGCGGGCCTGGGAACGGGTACGGCAGCTCCAGAAAGAAGATGCCACCGTTCGCTCAACCATTTTTGCCACCAACCGAGGTGGAGCCCTGGTGCGGATTGAGGGGCTGCGGGGCTTTATCCCCGGATCCCACATCAGCACCCGCAAGCCAAAAGAAGAGCTGGTGGGCGAAGAGCTGCCCCTGAAGTTTCTGGAGGTGGACGAAGACCGCAACCGCTTGGTGTTGAGCCATCGCCGCGCCTTGGTGGAGCGGAAGATGAACAAGCTGGAAGTGGGCGAGGTGGTGGTTGGCACGGTGCGGGGCATCAAGCCCTATGGTGCCTTCATCGATATTGGTGGCGTCTCCGGCCTGCTGCACATTTCCGAGATCTCCCACGATCATGTTGACACGCCCCACAGCGTCTTCAACGTCAACGACGAAGTGAAGGTGATGATCATCGATCTAGATGCGGAGCGGGGGCGGATCTCGCTGTCCACCAAGCAACTGGAGCCCAATCCCGGCGACATGATTCGGGATCCCAAGCTGGTTTACGAGAAGGCTGAGGAAATGGCAGCCAAGTACCGTGAGCAACTGCTGGCCGCTAAGCAAGGACAAGCGGCAGAGGCCCCACCGGAAGTGGTGGAAGAGGAGCTGGAATACGCGGCGACGGCTGTGGAATGAGGGCAAGCTTGGCGCCATCTCTGCCTGCGATGAGACTGAGGTTAGGAGCCTTCAGCTCCGTTGGCGTGGGTGGCTCGTGGGAGCGGGGCAGCCCAGGCTCCTAGGGAGACGGGTACTGCTGCTGTGGCGAAGTAGGCCGACGGCGCTCACGCAGGGCTGCAAACCTGCGCCAGTAACGGGAATCCCCCGCTCCTGAGCTTGAGGAGCCGGTCAAAGACTGTAGATCTGCCCATCCATGAGCAGATGGGTGATGCCTTTCTTTTGCAGTTGGGTGCGCACAATCTCCAGAATGTAGCCGGGAAACTGGATTACCCGGTAGGGTGGGTAGGTGTTGCTGCCCCGACGGCTCATTTCGGAAAAGCGGCGGGCCACCTTGTGGCTGTCGAAAATCGGCAGCGTATTGGCGTTGTCGATCCCTTCGATGGGCAGGGATCCGGAGCCAAAGAATTCTTTGAGAGGGCGGGTGGTCAGTTCTTGGTAGCGGTCAACAACGACATAGCAGGTTTCCGGTAGGGTGAGCTCTTCCAGGGGTAATACCTGAATTTGATAGCTGGGATCGGTGAGGGGATCCTCTTCTGGCCCATCTTCATCTTCTAGGAGATAGTCAGGGTCGTCCTCATCCTCGTCTTCGAGGTCACGGTCTTCTTCGGTCTCTTCCTCATCCTCTTCCCCGACATCCTCCACATCTTCCTGAAGCTCAGCCGCCAACTGCAGTTCTTCTGGGGGCAGTTTTGGCAGAGACTCTGTTCCAGCGGTGTTATCCTCGCCTTCGTCGTTTGCGTTCGGCTGCAGCGAGGGAGATGAAAAAGGCAGCTCCGGCTCCAGCGGCAAGATCTGCTGCTCCAAGGCTGGGATCCTGCCAACAGCAACTTTTTCCCCCATGTCTTTGCGGCGGGCAGCCGAGCGTTTGAGATGGATCAACCGCTGGTACTCATCGGCGGCGATATTTTCCTTCAACACGCGGGTGATGGTGGTGATGCTCACCTGAAATTGCTCCGCCAATTCGACGGCGGTCGCTGCTGAGCCGCGGTAGGCGCTAACAATTTGCTGTTGTTCTTGCTCTGAAAGTTTGCTGCGAGCCATCCCAGGTCACCCAATCTAGAAATTGAAAGAAATAGGCAGTGGTGAAGAGGATCTCTAGCCAGCGGCGGTTGCCCCACACACCCGGCTGAGGCCGGCAGCTAGCTGCTCCCGCTCCAGCCCCTTGCCGATCAACACAATTTTGGACAGGCGGGGCTCATCGGGATCCCAGTCCCGTTCCAGAAAAAGGGTTTGCCGCTGGCCCACTTGATGGAAGATAACCCGCTGCGGCTCATCCAGAACCGACAGCACCCCCTTGGCGCGAAAAACGGTCTCGGACAAGTCTTGTAGCCAATCGCGAAAGGCCCCCAAATCCAGCGGCTGCTGCAGTTGAAAGCTCACCGATTGGATCCCGTCCTCCTCCAGGTGATGGCTGGGGTGGGCCTCAGTCCCCGAATCGAGGAGCCTGGGATCCCACAATTCCGGACGAAAGGCATGCACATCCAAGATGCGGGCCAAGGGCACCTGGGCATGGGTGGTGAGCAGGCAAGGGGCATCGGGGTTGTAGCGGCGCAGATCCAGAAGGATCCGCTCTCGTTCGGCTTCGCCGATTAAGTCCACCTTGTTGAGCAACACAATGTCGGCACTGCTGATCTGGTGGGCAGCAGTTTGCGAGCGCCGGAAATTCTGCCAGTATTCGGCCCCATCCACCAACGTCACCACGCCATCCAGGCGCAACTCCTCATGAAAAGTCCTCTGCACAAATAGCTCCGTCACCTGCCTGGGATCCGCTACCCCACTGGTTTCCACCACCAGGTAATCCAACGCCTGGGCACGCTGCAGCAGCTCTCGGGCTGCCTGTTCAAAATCTTCTCGCACCGTGCAGCAGAGGCAACCATTGTTGAGCTGCATCAGCCCCCCCTCGGGCATGTTGACCAACTCGCCATCGATGGAAATCTCGCCAAACTCGTTGAGGATAACCCCAATGCGCAACCCATGCTCCTCTTCCAAGATGCGCTTGAGCAGCGTGGTTTTGCCACTGCCCAAAAAACCTGTCAAAATCGTCACCGGAAGCTGAGCTTTCATATCAGGTGAGGCTGAACTGACAAGCGGCCAACAAACCCTTCTCTCAAGTTCCCCAGAAGCTCTACTAGCTTAGCTTTAGGGTTGGCTCTCCAGGATCTGGACAAGGGGGAACGACCGCTCCCACCCAAATTAGATCCTCTAACCCATCAACTAGTTATCCAACTATTTTTTATTTATTAAATTAATTAATGTCCTCTGGGCGTTGGGGCAGACTCTCTCCTGAGGATCCCTGGGGACGAATGAGCTCGATCGGCAGGCCATCGGGATCGGCGATGAACGCCACTTCATAGACCTGGCCCCCAATTTGCTGGAGCTGGGGCGGCAGCAGCAGGGTAAGGGGCACTTGCGCTCGCAAATGTTCTAGGTAGTTGGCCAGGGATCCCCATTCGGGGCCCACCTCAAAAGCGGGGTGATAGTAGCCCACATAGTGGGGATCCCCAAAGGGATCCGGGGCAGGATGGGGCTGCGGCACTTGCATCAGCTCCAAACGCCCCCAGGGGCCGCGCATCCAGCAGGCCAGCGTGATCCCGGCAGTAAAGCGTTCTTCCACCGCAAAGCCCAGCCCCTCGTAAAAAGCGATGGAGCGGAAGATATCGGCGGTGCGAATGGAAAAATGGTGTAGTTTCATCGTCCTGTAAAGCAGCCAGATGGGGCCAGACCGCTCGGATCATCGCCGATGACGGCTGGTCAAGCGCAGACAGACTTGCTACGCTCCAGAAAAGTAGGCTGTCTATCTTAAGCACCTCTTGCAGTGTATGCTGGCCCGCCCAATCCTTGGGGCGGGAAATGCGACAACCTAAGCCGATTGCTGCCAACCTCAATTATGCCTAAGCTGGTCATTGTCGAATCTCCCACCAAAGCCCGTACCATCCGTGGGTTCTTGCCTGCGGGGTATGAGGTTCAGGCCTCGATGGGACATGTGCGGGATCTTCCCGATTCGGCATCTGAAATTCCAGAAGAATTGAAAGGAGAAGAGTGGAGCCGCCTGGGGGTCAATGTCCACGCCGACTTCGAGCCCCTCTACGTCATCCCCAAGGACAAAAGAAAGGTGGTCAAGGAGCTGAAGGAAGCGCTCAAGAAGGCGGACGAGCTGATCCTGGCCACCGACGAAGACCGCGAAGGGGAAAGCATTAGCTGGCACTTGCAGCAGGTGCTGCAACCCAAAGTGCCCACCCGCCGCATGGTGTTCCACGAGATTACCCGCGAGGCCATTCAGGAGGCGCTGCAAAACTGCCGTGAGGTGGATGAACAACTGGTGCGTGCCCAGGAGACCCGCCGCATCTTGGATCGCCTGGTGGGCTATACCCTGTCGCCGCTGCTGTGGAAAAAAATTGCCCCCAAACTCTCGGCAGGGCGGGTGCAGTCGGTGGCGGTCAAGCTTTTGGTGGATCGAGAGCGGGAGCGGCGCGCCTTCAGAAAAGCCTCCTACTGGGATCTCAAAGCGGAGCTGCAGCCCAAAACGACCGTCGCCGGCCAGCAGGCTGTCTTTCCAGCAGAGCTGGTGAGCTTGGGTGGCAAACGCCTGGCCAATGGGCAAGACTTCGATCCCAGCACCGGCCAGCTCATTGCCGGGCGGGATGTGGTGTTGTTGGATCAGGCCCAGGCCGAGGCCCTGCGGGATCGCTTGCTGGGAAAAGCCTGGATCGTCAGCTCTGTGGAAGAGCGCCCCTCCACCCGCAAACCTGCCCCTCCCTTTACCACCTCCACCCTGCAGCAGGAGGCCAACCGCAAGCTGCACCTGTCGGCCCAGCAGACGATGCGCATTGCCCAAAAGCTCTACGAAGAGGGCTACATCACCTACATGCGCACCGATTCGGTCCACCTGTCGGAGCAGGCCATCCGCGCTGCCCGCGCCTGCGTGGAGTCGATGTACGGCAGAGAATATCTCAGCCCCGAGCCCCGTCAGTACACCACCAAAACCAAAGGGGCGCAAGAAGCCCACGAGGCCATTCGTCCTGCTGGATCAGAGTTTCGCCTGCCCAGCCAAACCCCCCTCTCCGGCCAGGAGCTGGCCCTCTACGACCTGATCTGGAAGCGCACCGTCGCCAGCCAAATGGCTGAGGCGCGGCAGACCCACACCATCGTACTCATCGCCGTAGACGATGCGGTGTTCCGGGCCAGCGGCAAGCGCATCGATTTTCCCGGCTTTTTCCGCGCCTATGTGGAGGGATCCGACGACCCAGAGGCGGCTTTGGAAGATCGGGAGGTGCATCTGCCTCTGTTGCGGCAGGGGGATCCCCTCCGCTGCCAGAAGCTGGAACCCGTTGCCCACGAAACCCAGCCTCCAGCCCGATATACGGAAGCCTCCTTGGTCAAGGTGTTGGAAAGTGAGGGCATTGGCCGCCCCAGCACCTACGCCACCATCTTGAATACGATCATGAGCCGTGGCTACGTCAGGCCGATGGGAAGTGCCCTCGTGCCCACCTACACGGCTTTTGCAGTCACCGAGCTACTGGAAAAATACTTTCCCAACCTGGTGAATACCCGCTTCACTGCCGAGATGGAGCAAACGCTGGACGACATTGCTTCTGGACAGGCGGAGTGGCTGCCCTATCTGCGCCATTTCTTCTTGGGCGAGCAGGGTCTCGAGGGACAGGTGAAGGCGCGCGAGCTGGAAATTGATTCCGGCCTGGCCCGCTCCATCCATCTGGAGAACCTGCCTGTCAAGATCGGCATTGGCCCCTATGGCCCCTATGTAGCAGTTGAAACTGAGTCTGGAGAGGTGCGCGCCAACCTGCCGGAGGATATTCCCCCCGCCGATCTGAGCCCAGAACACATTGCGGAGCTGATCCAGCGGAAGCAAGAAGGCCCCAAGCCCATTGCCTTTCACCCGGAAACCCAGGAGCCAATCTATGTGATCCCGCAGGGCCCCTATGGCCCCTATGTGCAGTTGGGAGAAGTTTCTGAGGACAACAAAAAACCCAAGCGCACCTCCCTGCCCAAAGGGTTGAAACCGGATCAGGTCACGCCAGAGATTGCCTTGGGGTTGCTGAGCTTGCCTCGCACCTTGGGGGAACACCCGGAATCGGGGAAAAAAGTGCAGGCCGGTATTGGCCGCTTCGGCCCCTACGTAGTCTGTGATGGCGATTTCCGCTCTCTGCCCGCCGATGAGGATGTGCTGACCATCAGCCTGGAGCGGGCGCTGGAGTTGTTGGCCCAGCCCAAGAAAGGCCGTGGGCGCGGCTCTGCCAAGCCCTTGCGGGAGCTGGGATCCCATCCTGAGGATGGTGAGCCGGTCAATCTGCACGACGGCCCCTACGGGCTGTATGTCAAACATGGCAAGGTCAATGCCTCTTTGCCCAAAGGGATCCCTGCCGAAGCGGTTACCCTGGAAATGGCCCTGCAGGTGCTGGCTGAAAAAGAAGTCTCTTCTGCAGAGGTCAAGGGGAAAAGCCGCTCGACCGCTTCTGCAGGTAAAGCCCAAGCCAAAGCTGCCTCCAGCAGCCCTACAGCCCAGCAGGCCGGAAATGCTGTGCCGCAGAAGCGGCGTAAAGCGCAAACCACTTCCACTGGCAGCGGGATGGCCAAAGAGCCGCAAGCCCAAGCGAATGGGTCAGCCCAGGTGGGATCCCGTCCCACCATTGTGAAGATCACCCCCAAAGCCCCCGCCTGAGGTCAGCTTCTTGGGGTGCGATGGCCCAAGGTCGCCTGCTCAGGGTAGCTTAGGGGTTAGCCATGTAACAGTTTTGCTGACGAAACAACTGCTTCAAGGGCCGCAAGCAGCGGCCACGGCGGCTTCCTGATTGGCAATGCACCCGCATCGCTTCTGCAAACGGCAAGGGATCCTGCTGCTGGCGCTTGGGAATCTGGGCGTGTTCCAGCTCACTGCAGTAGCAGTAGGCAGGATGGCGACGATGGGGGTGTGCAAGGGACACGGGAGTAAATGAGAGTTGGAGTCGGGGCCAACAGCCTTCAGCTCAACGTTATCACCTGGGTGCCGGGGAAGTAGTGATTGAGGATTTGCGGCGCCGTGTAGCCCTTCTCGGCCAAGCCACGGGATCCCCACTGACACAGTCCCACCCCATGCCCGGCTCCGCGATAGGTAAAAAGGTACACTTCCTGCTGGCCGGCCTTTGGCTGGAGACGTTCCCACGTGAAGCGGTTGCTGGGGAGGATCCCCCAACCCAGGGTTTGGCCAAGGCGCAGCACAAACTCTTGGCCGGTCAACAGTTGGGATCCAACGCGGATGCGCAGGGGGCGACCCCAGGGATCCGACTGCACAATCTCCAGATCGCCGTTGCCCAAGGCTTGCTCCAACTCCCGTCGGCTGAGTCGGACGCTGTGAGGGCCATAGAAGGGAGAGGCGCGACACCCGTCACAGATCACCCCTTGTAGGTAGGGGCGGGCGGGTGGGGCAAAAATATCCTGATTGGCGCTGGTGTGGCCCCCACAGGTGGAGTGAAACAGAACCTCTATCGGCTGGCCGGCATGGGTTAGGATCTGCCCTCGGGTTGCCCGCACCGCAGCAGTGGTCGCCGCCGTTTCATAGGCCAGGCCACCATAGAACTGGTGGGCGGTGGAGTCTTGCAATGGCCTTATCGGGGCAGAGGGCCATTCTCTTCTGGGGCCGGGGCACAGATGGGGAACGGCCAAGGTACGGGCCAAGATGGCTTGCGCCTGCAAGGCGGCAGCTGGCCAGTCGGCGGGCATTTCGCTGGGCACCAAAGCCAGCAGATAGTCTTCCAACTTCACCCAATTCACCAGATGCAGGCGACCTAAACCCTTGGGACGAATCTGTACCCAACCCCGATAGCGACGCTCCTCCCCTGCGAAGGGGCGCAGGGCTCCCCCCTGTAGCCAAAGGGATCCCTGGTAGCGACGAGGCTGTCCCGGCCCGGTCAGCAGGAGCTCTTGGCGGCGCACCTGTAACTTCCAGGCACCTGTTGGAAAAGGCTGCTGATTCAAAACAAAAGGGCCAACCAGCTCCAACTCGGCCAAGGGATCCGCACTCCAGCGGCTGAACAGCTCCACGGCCAGCCAATCTCCGCGCCCGGACGTTTGGGCCTGCCGAGAGCCTCCCCAAACAGCCCACAGGGATCCCAGCACCATCGCCCCCAACTGTCGTCGCCGCATAGGCCCCATCCGGGCATCCTCTATCGATAGACCATTCCCCCAGAAATACTGTCAAGATGAGCTGGCCAGCAAAGGATCGTATCCCAGTTGCTGGGTAAGCCGGGCGCGGGCCAATTCCCGATATTCCCAAAAGTGTTCTCCTGCAGCGCAGAGGCCCAAATATAGGTTCAGCAGGCTCGGTTTCTGTCGCCAAATCGTCCATAGCTGCCGCCAAAATTGGGCGCGGATTTCGGGATGAAGGATCCCTTGCCGCCAGATGAGTTGTAGAAGCAGATGGATCCCTTTGCGGAGGGGCAGCTTCATCATTTGCCGTCGGCCATCTTTGATGCCGATATTCAGGCACTGTTGCAGGCAGCGAGACAAATATCGTGCAGGATCATACAGTTTCCAAAAACTTTCCAGATACTCTCGGGCAATCTCCGATAGAGAACGGGTGGGAATAAAGTTCATCAGCGTATTTTGATCGCCGAACTCAGTAACGCCGATCCCTTCCAGCAAACGTTCCTCCTTCTTCAAGCGATTCCAGAGTTGCGTGTTTGGCAAAGCCTGTAAAATGCCTAACATCGGCTGAGGAATACCGGTTTGCTCGACAAAAGCCTGGATGCGATCCCCTGCTCCTGGCCGCTCTCCATCAAAGCCTAGAATAAACCCAGCGTAGATCAGCAGTCCGGCCTCGTTGATCTTGCGACAGGCCTCCACCAAAGGGTGGCGGGTATTCTGGAGCTTTTGGGTCATCTGTAAGCTGTCTTGGTCTGGAGTCTCAATGCCCAAAAAGACAGCATAGAACCCCGCTTCTACCATTAACCTCATCAGCTCTTCATCTTCGGCCAGGTTAACCGAAGCCTCTGTCATAAAGGTAAATGGGTAATTGCGCTCCTGGCTCCAGGGGATCAGCTCTCGCAAAAATCGCTTGACGTTGCGCTGATTGCCGATAAAATTGTCATCCACCACAAATACCGAACCCCGCCAGCCCAAGTCATAGAGAGCTTGCAGCTCGGCTAGCATTTGACTTGGCTCTTTGGTTCTTGGCTTGCGTCCGTAAAGAGAGATGATATCGCAAAACTCACAATTAAAGGGGCAACCTCGTGAAAACTGGACTGACATCATGAAGTATTGATCCATGGGCAGCAGATCAAACCTTGGCAAAGGACTTTGGGTTACATCCGGTTTTTCCGCAGCCCGAAAAATGCCCGACTCTTGCCCAGCTTCTAGAGCCTTGACAAAGGCCGGTATGGTCACTTCCCCTTCATCCAAAACCAAATAGTGAGCACCAGATTCCAGGGCATCCTGTGGCACAGAAGTTGGATAGGGTCCGCCCACCGCTACTTTTTTGCCCAACTGCACCGCTTTGCGAATGAGGGCGTGGAAATCCTGCTTCTGCACCAACATGGCTGACAAGATCACCAGATCGCACCACTGCCAATCGGCTTCTGTTTCATCAGCTACATTGCGATCCACAAAGCGAATCTCCCAGTGTTGGGGCAGCAAAGCAGCAACGGTGATCAAGCCAAGAGGTGGCATTAGCGCTTTTAGCCCCACCATCTCAATGGTGCGATTGTAAGACCAGAATGATTGAGGAAAACGCGGATAGAGCAGCAACGCCTTCATACCAACCAGCTCCTGAGTTGCAGATCGACCAACTTGATCCCCTACTGGTTTCCTATCGATTTGCTAGGCTTAGATAAAGCAGCCACAGATCAAACGCCTGCTCGCAATATCCTGCTGATGTTAGCCATTGGCAGATCTTGTGCAGGCTATCTGTGGAGAATCCTATGGTTCTGCGGCAAAAACTTAGCGGGCAGGGCCAATGGAGTAAAGCTTATCGGGATCCCTTAAAGTTGGTTTTGGTTATCGTCGGGCTGAGTGTTGACGTTCCCCTAGCGTACCCCCTGCAATCTTGAACCAAACCCTGCCCTCTCACGGCTGGGGACGAAGTCAGTTCGGCGCACCTTGCTCAAAAACCTGCTGAACCAAGCCGCTGACGATGGAAAGTACAATTGCGCCGATAAACGCCCAGCCGAAATTATCGATGTTGAAAGCATTCCCGGCCAGCTTATCGGCAATGGCTAGACAAATGCCGTTCAAAATCAGCCAAAACAAACCCAGGGTAAGAACCGTAATCGGCAGGGTGATCAGCCGGAGAATCGGCCTAACCAAACCATTGACCAGACCAATGGCCAGAGCCGCCACCAAAGCACCCCCGAATCCAGAGACGTGGATCCCGGGCAAAAGCCAAGCCAGGATCATTACACTCAAGGCTGACATCAGCCAGGTGGCCAAAAGAGTTGCCATGCTCCCTCCTCTGCCCTGATGGGGCCGCGATTTTGCCCTCCATGCTAGCTGATCTCCTCAGGGATCCCTTGCGCAGAAACCTCTTCAGGGCTGTAAGTTTGCAGGGCCAAAGCATGAATGCTCCGCCCCATGTGTTCCGCCAGAGCGGCATACACCAGGCGATGTCGCTGTAGGGTCGTTTTGCCGACAAACGAAGGCGACACCACTTGAACTCGGTAGTGCCCTCCTGTCCCGCCCCCGTGGCCGATGTGAAGGTGGGACTCATCCTCCACCTGCACATGAAGAGCCTGCAGCTTCTCCATCAGGTGCTGCCGAAGGTAGTCGGGGGTAAGCATGGCAACCCCTCTGGATGAGATGGGATCCCTTAAGATTGAGCCGTGGCCTTAGCAAAGGCTGCCTCGACCAGAGGACGCAGCTCGTTGCGGGCGTGCATCTCTTGGATGATGTCGCAACCGCCCACAAACTCTCCATCAATATAGATCTGCGGGATAGTAGGCCAGTTGGAAAACTCTTTGATCCCCTGGCGGATCTCAGGATCCTCGAGTACGTTAATCGCCGTGTAGGGGAAGCCCAAACTATCCAGCACACGAACGGCGGCATAGGAAAACCCACATTGGGGCATTTCCGGGGTGCCCTTCATGTAGATGAGCACCTTGTGGGTACGGATTTGTTCACGGATTTTCTCTTCCAAAAGGGGATCCAGCATGGTGTTCAACCACTATAGCGACAACAGCCGATAGGCAAACCGACATCCTATCGAGATCTCATTTTCGTTCACTTCTAACATACTTGGCACTCTCCCCACGGCTAGGCCGAGGGATTCTTTTTCGCAATCACCAGTACCCCCATCATGCCCCACGCTAGGGGGTAGAACTTGGCACTGGCAAACCCTGCCTGCAGGGCCATTTGTCGTTGCTCTTCTCCAGAGGGAAAGCGATCTAGGCTGGGATCAATGTAGGCATATTCGGATCCCAGTCCCAAAGTTTTGGCCTGGGCAACCACCTGAGTGTTCAAGTACCAGCGCTGAAATTGTTCGCAAAGAGGGATCCCTGTGGGGCGGTGAAAATCCAAAATGGCGGCACGACACCCTGGCTTCAGTACTCGCCCAATCTCTCGCAAGGCTTGGGGAATATCGGTTACATTGCGCAAGCCGTAGCCCATGGTAACGGCATCGAAGCTACTGTCGGGAAAAGGTAAGGCCAAGGCATCTCCCAAAACCCACTCCAGGGAGTAGCCAGGGAAGAGCCGAGAGCGACGCCGGGCAATCGCCAGCATGGCGGGAGAGAAATCTAGGCCCACCACATGTCCCCTTCGTCCTACTCGGCGGGCCAACTGCAGAGCCAGATCACCGGTTCCACAGCACAGATCCAGCACATATCCTCCTGAGCTGGCGCCCGACCAACGCACGGCCATACGCTTCCAAACCTGATGGAGGCCCAGGCTCAAGGTTTGGTTGAGGGAGTCATAGTGGGGAGCAATGCGGTCAAAAAGCGCTCGGATTTCCTCAGGCTGTTCAAAGGTTGGGCTAGGCACCTCTTCTCAACTCCACCTCATGTTCCCCGTACAAACTTTGTTGCTCCTGTTGCTCCGCAACGCTACGTGACCGGATCTGTGGTCTGAAGCTAAAGGAAGAGGGGTGTTACGGCGGCACTGGGATCCCACTGGCTCCCACTCGGTGGCGGCGGCTGGGGTAATCAGCCAAACTCAGGGACAGGGATCGGGATCCGGCTAGGCTCGAGGCTGGGATGCGGATGGTTCCCTGGAAGACTTGGCTATTGGGGGGCAGCTCCCCCGGCAAACCCTGGGTGAGCGCGTTGATTGACCGTCCATTGTCGTCAGTAATGTTCAGGAAGCTATAGAGAAAGCGCACCGTCTCTGCCGAGTTGTTTTGCATAGCTACATTCAGAACCACTTGGCTTCCCTCGCGACGAACCGAAAGCACCTGCATAGAGACCTGTCCACTGGCGGCAATTGGTAGGGGGGGCGGAGGTGGTGTGGGCGCCGGCGGGGCAGGAACTCCGTCCTGCTGACGCGGACGGGGAGGTGGAGGAGATGGAGTGGCGGGGCGAGGAGTTGGCGACGGGGCCGCCGCCAATTCAGGAGACACTCTGGGAGTGAGGGTAGGGGTGGGAGTTGCGACCGGAGCGGGTGTTGGGGTAAAGAGGGGGGTGGGAGTCGGGGGCGGGCGAAGGCTGGCTTGGACTGCTGCAATCACCTCAGCCTCGTTCAGCAAGGGCACAGTGCGGGGATCCCGAACTTCGCGGGAGCGAGAAGCCTGACCGGAGCCGGTGACAGGAGAAGAAACCCCGGATAGGGCTCGCTGGCCAAATAGGTAGCCCAAGCAAGCGCTCAACACCGTTGTGAAGAGAAATGCGCTCGTCCAAAACAGCACCCCCGAGAATGTGGAGGTGAACTCCTGAGATAGTCTGGCCGGTCTGCGCAAAGGCTGTTAACTCCTGCTGCTAGTTCGCTTTCCTATGATACGAAAGTGACGGAGAAGCTAGGGGTTCTCGACTGGGGCAGAGTTTTTGCGCTGTCGCTCATGGGCCTGTAGCGGGGTGCTGTCTAAGTTGGGCAGCCGCTCCCCCAGCCACCAACCCGGATCTTCCCAGCTTAGGGATCCCAGCCATTTCTCGGCTCGATCCGCCAGCACCAATGCCAACAAGACGGGGGCAGTGGTGATCCCCAGCGCTAGGCTGAGCCAGAGCGGTTGAGGAGATCGAAAAGAGGCCGAAGAAGCCTTGTGTTCAGGCGAAGATATCGGCTTGGGATCTGTCATGGTCGGGCTTTTGAGCCTGAAGTTCAAGTGCGCTGTTGTTAGGTTAATCTCAAGCGTCAGTGGATTTCCAGCGTAATGTCGATTGTGCTGATCTGCGGCCCTGTGCGCTCCGGCAAAAGCCGGCTGGCAGAGGGTTTGGCTGCCGCTTCAGGCTTGCCGGTTGTCTACCTGGCTACCGGGCCAAAACCCGATCCCAAGACGGATCCAGAATGGGCAGAGCGCGTTCAACAGCACCGGCAACGACGACCTTCCGGTTGGCAAACTTGGGAAACCGGGAGGGACTTGGGGGCAGAACTGCAAAAGTTACCCCAGCCCTGCTGTGCGCTGGTGGATTCGCTGGGGGGATGGGTGGCGCAGGGCCTAGACTGTCCCTCTTCAGAATGGGATCCCTTGGTGCAATCCTTCCTGGCAGCCTTGCAAAGCTGTAGGGGGGAGATCCTCCTGGTGTCTGAAGAGGTGGGCTGGGGGGTGGTGCCCGCCTATCCTATGGGGCGGCGGTTTCGGGATCGGATGGGAGAACTCACCCAAAGGCTGGCTCCTCTGGCCGACCAAGTGTTTTTGGTAACGGCAGGTTTTGCCCTCGATCTCACCCGCCTGGGGATCCCGGTGGCAGGCAAGATGGAACAGAGCTGAGATAAGCTGCATTTGCAAGCCAGATAGCCGTGTCGCTGTGCCGATTACCTTCTACCTTCCCGCCAAGGCCATTCAAACTCTGGATCTCACCCCCGGCCATGAGCTGGTGAAAACCCTGATGGCGGATCCCGTGCGTGCTGCCCAGCAGGTGCAATGCGCCATCGATTGGCCGCGCAGCCCTGAGGATCCGCGGGAGCTGTCCGAGATCCCGGAGGTGCGCCTGTGGTTTATTCGGTGGGATACGGTCTACCCCTGGATGCCCTACTTCCTCAATTGGCGTCAAGGAGAACTGGCCCGTTACGCGGCTATGATGGTGCCCCACCAATTCAACCCTCGGGAGGGCATTGTTTACAACCCAGAAGCGTTGGAGATCTTCGTCTACCAGAAGATCTTTGTGTTGATGCGGTGGTTCAAGCAGCAGAACCTGGGATCCGCCTCTATGCTGCGGGATATGGCTTTGGTGTTTGGCTTCGAGATCCAGCCGGAGTTTCTCGCCCTGTGGGAGGCAGAGCCATGAAGGTGATGGTGGCCGACACCTGGCCAGGGATCCCAGGAGCTACGGCAGTGGCCGACGCTTGGCAGCAGGTGGTTCAACGCCCTTGGGGCCGGCTCAGAGTGGATCCCAACCCTTCGGAAGCTCAGCTAAAGGCCCTCTGGCAACAAATCTCCGAGTGGGCAGGAGAAAAAGATCCCCTACTGGTTTTGCCGGGCAGCGTTGCCGATCCCCTGGGGCCAGGCCAAACTTGGGCGGATCTGGCCCATGCGTGGGGGTTGAGCTTGCTGCTGACGCTGCAGCGGGAGACCGCCCTGAGCCAAGGTGCTGCTTTTGCCGCCCTGTTGCGCCAAGCCAAGGCCTGCGGTTTGGGGTGGGTGCTGATTGGATCCCTGACCGAAACTGGGGATCCCCAAGCCTTGGAAAAGCTGGATGCAACTTTGATCCCGCGCCTGGAAGCCCAAGTAGGAATGCCGGTGTTGGGGAGAATGGCTCTTGATGGGCAGATCCTTTGGGATCCAGATGCCCTGCTGCTCTGCAATGCTGGTAAAACCATTTTCAATCTGGCCGGAGCGGATCCTGCTAGAAGCGGGTCTCAAACTCGATGGAAATGACATTGTTGCCCTCAAAATCGGTACTGGCGCGGGTGAGGGTTTGCTCGTTGAAGCGGTAGCGGGCGCTGTAGCGGGTGGGCTGGAAGGGATCCGTCAAGTTCCGCTGCAGCGAGAGGGAAGTGGCCGGCCCCAGATCTCGGGCCACCTCCAAGGCCAGCCCCACTGAAGAACGGTTGGGAGCGCGGGTATCGATCTGGGGGATGGGGCTGAGGCGAATTTCATCCAGGCCAAGGGTATCCCGCAGAGCTTCCTGCAGCTCGCTGAGCAGGGCCGTTCCCGCCAGCCCGGCCACCCCTGCCTCTGGATTGAGTTGGGCCAAAGCCGTTCCCCCCAACAGGGCGACGATCTCTTCCGGGGAGCGGCTGGGGCTGCTGGAAAGGGACAGAACTCCATTGCGGGGATCCGCCTCGGCAAGTTGGCTGGCCCGCCCGTTGACCGTGGCAAAAATATCGATGCTCTGCTGGGATCCCGGCAGGTTGCGGTTGGTGTCGAAGGGGGAAAGATCTTGGGGGAAGCGGTACACCTCGAAGGCTTGGGTCATCAAGCGCAGGTTCAGGAAGGGATCGAAGGGGTTGTCCAAGTCGAAGGTGGCGGTGTTGGGGCGGGAGCGATCCAAGCGAAAGTTGGCGATGGGCAGGCTGACCCGGCCTCGCTCCAGAGTGATGGTGCCTGCCGGGCGCGGATCTTGGGGGGTGCCGAAAAGGCGCAAGGTGCCGGAAGCATTGAATTCAAACAAGTTAGGCCGCTGCACCCGGATCCGGGATCCCAAGGCCAGCTCCAGCCCATTCAACCGCGGCTGCCAAAAGGGTAGGGCTGTCGCGAACGTCGGCGGTGCAGAGTCCTCAGCCGCCTCTGTTGCGGTGGGTGGCTCAGGGCGAGGGCTTACATCCACAATCCCCTCGGAAACCTCTAAACGACCTTCAATCAACGGTCGCAGGAGCAGCCCCCCCACCACCACTTCTCCTTCCAGGCGGCCCGTGTAGAGATTGGGCAAGTTCAGGCGGATCCCTTGGAGCTGCAGACTCAGCGGCTGCAGAGCTTCTCCTTCTTGCAAAGCTCCGCGAGAGTTGATGGGCAAAACGCCTCTGGCCACCAGGGATCCCTCCCCCAACTGTCCGCGCAGCTCCTGGACTTGCAGTTGATTGAGGTTAAAAGCAATCTGGCCTGTCAGGTCGGTAATGGGCTCCGGCAGGGCTGCCAGCTTGAGGATCCCCGAGTTGACGCTCAAGTTCCCCTGCAGGCTGGGCTCTCGCAAGGTGCCGCGGATGGCCAGCTCCAGTTGGCTTTGGCCGCCTTCCCAGCGCACTTGGTCGGTGAGGAGATTGATCAAGCGCAGGCCGCCGTTCTCAGCCTGTAAGCTCAGGTCGATCTGATCCTCTTTGGCTTGAACTTCGGCGAAGGGCAAGGTGTAGGGCACCAAGCCGGCAATGCGGATTGGCTCGTCGCCGTTGGCGAGAAGAGTGCTCTTCAAGCGCAGTTGTCCTTGTTGGTAGTCGAATTGTCCCGCCACCTCCCGCAGGGGCACTTGGTTAATCTGGGCGTTGACCACCGTCAGGGATCCGGTGGCACGGGGATCCCGCAGGTTGCCGGCCAGCTCCACATCCAGGTTGAGATCCCCCTGCAGCTCCAGCTCCTCCGGCAAGAAGCGATCCAGCAAAGCCAGAGGAAATCCTTGAATTTGCAGGGATCCCGACTGTTCCTCTAGGCCCAGCTTGCCCACAAAAAGGGCTTGACGTTCGCCACTGCGCAACCGCAGCGGCTCCAATACCACTGCATCTCCAGCCAGGCTGCCCCTGGCAGTAAGGCTTTCGATGCCAAACTCCTCTGCCTGCCAATTCTGGCCCTCAAGGTAAAAGCTGACGCTAGGCCGGTTGAGGCTGCCGACCAGGCTAACGCTGGCTTGGAATTCCCCTCGCAGACTTGTGGGCGGCGGGAAAGTGCTCCGCACCGCTGACGCGAACAGCGGATCCATGCGGCTGGCCAAGGTCTCCAGGTGGACAGCCAGGATCTGGGCATAGTACTCTAGCTGCTCCAGGAGAGGATGGTTGGGCAAACCAACCGGATCGGTCTCCAACACCGAGGCAGGGCCCAAGGGGGGCAATTGGAAACCCCGGGTGGTGAGGTCGCGCCACTGCCGCCACTTGAAGGCGGAGATGATATCTTCTAGCCGACCTTGATGGGTGCTGATCTCTAGGTCAATTTGGGGAGCGAGAGCCGCCAAGGTGGGATCCAAACCGGCTTGCAGAAGAGTTGCAGGCAGCTCTAAGGTGCCCCTAGCCGTATAGGTGCTCTCGAACAAATCCAGTTGGGCTTGAGCAATGGTCAGCCGGGGAGAGCCGGAGTCGCCCGCAGTCTGGTAGTCAAAATCCACCGAGAAGCCCTGCACTTTCATCCCTCCCCACTGCAGATCCGCTACCGCAGCCCGTCCTTGGGCAGCACCACTCGCCAGGTCAACTGCCACCTCCCCATCGAGGTTCCCCTGTAGGCTGGCCCACGGGCCGGCAGCTAAGCCCCCCAGCAAAGCCAGCGGCAGCCGATTCACCGTCACCTGGAGCTGTTCCTGCTGTCGTTGACCTACTGCCTCCGCCTCCCCTCGCCGGACTTGAAATTGCAAAGGCTGCAACTGGGGATCCAACTGCAGCGCCAGTCGATCCCGCTTCCCCCGCAGATCCACTTCCGTCCCCTGAACAGACCCCTGAAAGGGCCCGGCCAAGTCTTCAAAGGCCACATCTCCCACCTGCAAGCCCCGCAACTGCGCCTTGCCAGTCACCTGCAAGGTGTCCAGAGGTCCGCGGATCTGGCCGGATCCCTGCAGCACTCCTTTCACCAGCGGCGGCAGGCCGGGTACTTCTGCCAGCGTAATCCCGTCGGTGGTAAAGCTCAGATCCAGGGATCCCACCTGCAGCGTCTGGGGATCCAAGGGGATCTGCCCTTCGACCCTGGCCAGGCGAGTGCCACCTGCCAACACCTCCGCCTCCTGGATATGCAGTCCGGATCCCTCCCAAGTCACCTGGCCGCGGATGCCCTCAACCCACTGCCGTCCCCTCGCTCCCAAAGGCTGCAACAAAGCCAGCGACCCTTGCGCCCGCAACGCCCCCAGGAAGCCCACTTCTGCTGCCGCCCTGTCCAGCTGCGCCGTCAGCTCGCCAGAGAGGGATCCCGGCCATTGGGGGTTGAAAAAGGCCAGCGGCACCTCCTGAGGAGCCAACTGCGTCTGGAGCTGTCCCGGGGGGGCCGCCGCCCCCCCCCCCCCCCCCCCCCCCCCCCCCCCCCCCCCCCCCCCCCCCCCCCCCCCCCCCCCCC
>NZ_JANSIN010000011.1:0-63536 GCF_047462115.1 Synechococcus sp. R50.1
GCGGCGCGGAGCGCTTCGCCATAACGACAAGCTATCTCTGACGTAACTTTGTGTTGCCAGTCTTTGCGCTGACGGGCAACTTTGGCTTTGAGTTGCGCTTCCCACCGGTGGATTTTCTTCCACCTTCTGGAAGCCTTGACGCCCTTTTTAGGGGCACGCTTTCTGCGCTTCAGTCTGGCGACTCTGCGAATCTTCTCCTCACTCCGCTGGGTAAAGCGGGGATTAGTAATCTCCCGAAACTCCGCCCCATCAAACAGGGTCAGGGCGGTCTCTGTACCCAAGTCATAGGCAACGATGGACTCATATCGCAAATCCGACTGCGACCCAAACTTAGGCTCTGGTATGGCAACCTCAACCGTCAACGAAGCGAACCACTGCCGCCGGGACGGCTTGTAGACGATAGTCAGCGTTGTTGGCACGCCCCAATGCTTGGCTTGACCGCGCATTTTCAGGGTCATGCCCAAGTCATTGAGTGTGACCGTGCCATGCTTCCCCGTGCTGTTGACCTTCCACCCCGACCGGGCAGGATACGTCCAGCCCGAATACCGGCGAATGGACTTGAACCTCGGCTTCCTACTCAGTCCTCGAAAGAACCGTTGGTAAGCATAATCCACCCGCTTGACGGTGGCTTGCAGGGCTTGGGAGTTCAGTTGGGCAAACTCCCCCCACACCTGCTTGAATTCGGGGAGTAGGTTCTGCTGTTCCAGGTAGGTCACCGTTCGGCGGTGGAGGTGGTACTCGGTTTCCCGATGGGCAATGCAAGCATTGTAAAGATAACAATGCAGACGACGAGCCTCGAACAAAGCCTTTTCCTGGGCTTTGCTGGGATACAGTCGAAAGGTCTGCCTTCTGGTTGCCATGTGCGTTATCCTACCCCCACCTGTCCTAGTTCTGAGTGCTCCACAAATCCAGTGGCGCTATCCATCCCCACCCTACAGAGGGTGGGGAATTCCGCGCGTTTTGTTAACTTTCGAGCGCAGAGATTTTGAGCTGGCGGGGAACCCTTTGGGATTGGAAGGGTCAAAATGGATGCTCGCGAAGCGGGCCGTAGGTCGCTGGGGATCCGGCATCTGTTAAGGTGCTTGAAGGGTGGGTTCTTCTGCACAAGCATTCTTCGTGAGGTTGGGCTCATGTCTCCCGTGCTGTGGCAAGCGATTGGGTACGCCTGTGGGATCTCGCTGGGGATCCTGGGGTTGATTGTCCTTGTCAACGTTCTCGTGGAATGGCTGGATCGGCGAGAGACCCCGGCGAAGCCGACCGAGTCGCCAGAACCCTGCAGCACAACGGAGGGATCCCCGTCGGCATGAGTGACAGGGTTCGCGTTCACGTCTGGATACGGGGGCGGGTTCAGGGCGTGGGGTTTCGAGCCCACACCGAAGCGATGGCTCTCCATGCGGGTGTTCAAGGGTGGGTGCGCAATTTGCGGGATGGTCGTGTAGAGGCTGTTTTTGAAGGATCCCCTGCTGTGGTGGAGGCGATGCTGCGCTGGTGCCAACAGGGCAGCCCCGGTTCGGTTGTGGAGGCCATTGAGCAACGTTCCGAGCCGCCGGAAGGTCTACCCACTTTTGAGATTCGCCCTACCGTTTGAGGAAGTTTCGCTGTTCTGAGGATCTGCTTCAAGCTGGGCTGCTCCGGCCTCGTCCTGGGTTCTGGGCTGCCGTCCCCAGAAACTGTCTGTGAGCTGGGATCCCTGCAAGGTCACACTAGAATGGTTACACCGCCAGTTTTTCCTATCCCATGACTGTTGCTGCCCCCGCCAAAGTGCAATACGAAGCTGTGATTGGGTTGGAAGTTCACTGCCAGCTCAGCACCCGCTCCAAGATCTTTTCCAGCAGCGCGACAGCCTTTGGCGCTCCCCCCAACACCCAGATTGACCCCATCTGCATGGGCCTGCCCGGCACCCTGCCGGTGCTCAACGAAAAGGTGCTGGAGTACGCGGTCAAAGCGGGTTTGGCCTTGAATTGCACCATTGCCCCCTACAGCAAGTTCGACCGCAAGCAGTACTTTTACCCCGACTTGCCCAAAAACTACCAAATCTCCCAATACGACCTGCCAATTGCCACCCACGGCTGGATTGAGATCCAGCTCAGCGACGGTCGCACCAAGCGCATCGGCATCACCCGTCTGCACATGGAAGAAGACGCGGGCAAGCTGGTCCACGCTGGCAGCGACCGCCTATCGGGATCCAGCTACTCTTTGGTGGATTTCAACCGGGCGGGGGTTCCCCTCATCGAGATCGTCAGCGAGCCGGACATCCGCAGCGGGGAAGAGGCAGCCGAGTATGTGCAAGAGCTGCGCCGCATCCTGCGCTATGCCGGGCTGTGCGATGGCAACCTGCAGGAGGGATCCCTGCGCTGTGATGTGAACATCTCGGTGCGTCCGCTGGGATCCCAGACCTTTGGCACGAAGGTGGAAATTAAAAACATGAACTCCTTCAACGCCATCCAACGGGCCATCGAGTACGAGTTCAACCGCCAAGTCAAGGCTGTGGAGGCAGGCGAGCGGATCGTGCAAGAGACCCGCCTTTGGGAAGAAAACAGCCAGCGCACCATCAGCATGCGCAAGAAAGAGGGATCCAGCGACTATCGGTATTTCCCGGAGCCGGATCTGCCGCCCATTCGCGTTACCGAAGCGCAAAAGGCCCGCTGGAGGGCAGAGCTGCCGGAATTGCCCGGTGTGAAGCGGCGACGTTACCAGGAGGTGTACGGCCTCTCGGTGTACGATGCCCGCTACCTCAGCGACGAGCGCAATACTGCCGAGTACTTTGAAGCCGTGATCGCCGCCGGTGCCGACCCGAAAGCAGCCGCCAACTGGATGATGAGCGACATCGCCAGCTACCTCAACACCCACAAGCTGGACTATCCCGACATTGCCCTGAAGCCGGAAACCCTGGCCGAGCTGATTGGCCTCATCGAGCAGGGCACCATCTCCAGCAAAATCGCCAAGGAGATCCTGCCGGAACTGCTGGAAAAAGGGGGATCGGCCCGCGCCCTGGTGGAAGCTAAGGGCATGACCCAAATCTCGGATAGCGCTCTGCTGGGGCAGATGATCGCCGAGGTGCTGGCAGAAAACCCCGAGCAACTGCAGCAGTATCGGGGGGGCAAAACCAAGCTCTTCGGCTACTTTGTCGGGCAATTGATGAAAAAAACTCAGGGACGGGCAGATCCAAAGCTGGCCAACGACCTGCTCAAGCAACACCTCGACGGCTAGCTCCAAGCATCTGTGAGGGAATAGCCCAACTCCTGCATCATGCGCCGCAGCAGGGGCAAACTCAGCCCGATCACATTGCCGGGGCACCCCTCGATCCGCTCCACAAACAGGCTGCCGCGGCCATCGATGGCAAAACAGCCAGCACAATTGAGCGGCTCACCGGTGGCCACATAGGCGCGGATTTCCTCGTCGCTGGGCTTGGCAAAAAACACCCGCGTCACCGCATAGTGGGTGAGGCGGCGGTTCTGCTTCGTGTCAATTAAGGCATGGCCTGTGTAGAGCTCTCCCACTTCGCCCCGCATTTGCCGCAGGCGCCGTTCCGCCTCTAGGGCATTGGGCGGCTTACCTAGGATCTCGCCATTTAGGTAGAGCACAGAGTCGGCCCCCACGACCAAGACGGGCTCCCGTTGCTGGGCCGCCACCACTTCGGCTTTCGCCGAGGCCAGCTTCTGCACCAGCTCCACGGGATCTGAGCTTTTGATTTGGCTTTCGTCAAAATAGCTGGGCTGAACGCGAAAAGGGATCCCGGCAGCCTTTAACAATTGGCGGCGGGCAGGGGATTGCGAGGCCAGTACGATAGGAGGCAACATCGACTCAACACCTAATTAACACCCAAAGCCTGGACGTTTGCTTAGGGGAAGTTCGCTCTGTGAGCTAGTTTCCATTAGCTTAGTTAGTATGCGCCTGATGGGCGTTGAAAGGAAACTCTCTCGATATCTTCCCAGCTGGATCCCGTTTGTGACCACTCTCCCCACCCAAGCTGATCTCGATCTTGCCCATTCTGGGATCCTCCAGCGCTATTGGGGGGATCAAGACACTCCGGAAAGCCGCTGGGTGAACTTGCTGGTGGCGGCGCTGGTTTTCTGTTCGTCCACCTTCTTTGTGGTGGAAACCTATCCCGTTCCCCCTGAGGTGCGTCTTGGGCTGGAGCGGGTGGATCGCCTCATTCTCGGCCTGTTTGTGGTGGAATATCTGCTCCGCCTGGCGGCGGCCCCGCAAAAGCTGCGCTACGTCTTCAGCCTCTATTCACTCATCGATTTGCTGGCCATTTTGCCCTTTTTTGCCGGGCTAACCGATATTCGCTTCATCCGCCTCTTGCGCTGGTTTCGCATCCTGCGGCTGCTGCGCTTGGTGGAGGGCAAAACCCTGTTTGGGCAAGTGATCTCCGCCGATAGCCGCATTTTGCTGCGCATTTTCTTCACCCTCTTTGCCATTGTTTTCGTCTACTCTGGGCTGATCTACCAGGTAGAACATCCAGTGAATCCTGGCGCTTTTGCCACCTTTTTGGATGCTTTCTACTTTTCCGTCGTTACCATGACCACGGTGGGGTTTGGGGATCTCACCCCCAGTTCTGAGCTGGGTCGGTTGCTGACGGTGCTGATGATCCTGACGGGGATCGCTCTAATTCCCTGGCAAGTGGGGGAGCTGATCAAACAATTGGTGAAAAGCGGCAACTCGGTGCAATGGGCCTGCCCAGGGTGCGGTTTGTCCCAACACGATGGGGATGCCCAATTCTGCAAGCGCTGCGGCACACTGCTCTATCCAAGGGATTGAGGCTGTTGGCCAATTTGGGGCAAAGACAGGATAGGCTAGGACGGGTTGCAGGAGGATCTGCGATGTTGGCCCACCCCGAGCTAACCATCCCCGGCAAGCTGAACGTGAAGGCGGGCGTGGCGATGCTAGTTGCCGCCATTGTCCTCGGCTGGATCCTCAGCCAAGTTCAGCCGTTGCCGCTCGCCCCCCAGGAGGCTTCGGGGATCCCTGCCGAGCCCCTCCTCTGGCAGGAGGTGCCCAAACAAAAGTACGCCTGGCACATTTGCTACGCCTTTTTGGGCAACATGGGGTTGATCAACATCGGCGGCGGACTGGCCCTGGTGGTGCTGGGATCCCGCTTTACGGCTGGGCAAATGCTCTCGCAAATTCTCCTGTTGGGGGGAATGCTGCACCCGGCTTCTTGGGCTTTGGTGGCCCTGACGGGGCTGGAAGGGTGGGGCTGGCTGGGTAATGCCGGAGCCGCAGCGGTGGCGGTGGTGGTGATGGTGTTGTTTGTTTACCTGGTCTTGGCCACCTGCCGTTCCCTACAAGCCGTCCGAAGGCTGACCCAATCCCGAACCTGCCGTTAGCCCCAGTTGGGGAAAGCTGAGAAATCGTTTAAGATCGTTAACGGCAACACTCTAAACAACCGGACGGTGCTCTGCATGGCGGTGCAAGAGGAGGTTTTTTTTGAGGGCGGCCCCCACAGTGGCGATTTGGTGTTGAACTCCTTCATTGGGGCTACACTTGTCGGCTTGCCTCTGTTTGTGGGGGCACTGGTGCGTAAGCTGTGGGTACACTATCGGATTACCAATCGTCGCATCACCGTGATTGGGGGATGGGGCGGCAAGGAGCGCTCAGATGTAATCTACGGCGAGATTGCCAAGGTGGTTATGGTGCCCCGTGGCTTGGGCGTGTGGGGAGACATGGTGCTCACCCTCAAGGACGGCAGTCGCCTGGAGATGCGGGCCCTGCCTCGCTTCCGCGAGATCTACAACTACATCAATGAGCGGATCGACGAGAAAGCCAAGCAGGTGAGCGGCCCAATTGGCAAAAAGCGCCGCTCTGCCAAGTCCTGACAGTGCCTGAGCCTTGGGGATCCCTTCCTGTGGCTGTCCCCACTCTTCCCAGCCGGGATCCCGCTTGGCCTGAGCGCCTGGCCCTGGTGCACGAGTACCTGATCTGGCCGGGGGGATCGGAAAAGGTTCTGCAGGAGCTGGTGGCTTTTGCCCCCCAGGCCCCCCTTTACGTCAGTCTCTTCTCCGCTCACACCCTGCCGCCGAGCTGGCAGGAGCTGACAATTCACACCTCCTTTTTGCAAGGCTGGGCCAAGTGGCTGGGGGTGTTGCGCCCTGACTACCACGCCCGCCTCAAGTATCTGCTGCCCTGGATGCCGTTGGCCTACGAGAGCTTCGACCTCTCCGGCTATGACTGTGTGATCTCCAGCAGCCACGCCTTTGCCAAAGGGATCCTGACGGGAGCCTCTACCCTGCACCTGAGCTACATCCACAGCCCCACCCGTTACCTCTGGGAGAACCGGGAGCTGTATCTGCAGCGAGAAGGGCTGGGGAGAAGCGGGCCTGTTGGCGCAATTGGCCAATGGCTGCTGCACCGCTTGCGCCAATGGGATTTTCTGGCAGCTCAACGTCCAGATCTGTTGATCGCCAACTCCCAGCACATTCGCCGCCGCATTGCCAAGCTCTATCGCCGCGAGGCTGTGGTCATTTATCCGCCCGTTCCGCTGCAGGGGTTGGAGCCGGTGGCGGATCCCAGCGCCGATTATGACCTGGTGGCAGGCCGACTGGTGCCCTACAAACGGGTGGATCTGGCGATTGCCGCCTGTGAACGGCTGGGTCGTCGGCTGCTGGTTGTGGGCGAAGGGCCGGAGCTGGCTCGGCTCAAGCGACTGGCGGGGCCGCAGGTGGAGTTTTTGCCCCATCAGCCCCCCGATCGTTTCCGGGAACTGCTAGCCAATTGCCGGCTGCTGCTGTTCCCCTGGGAGGAGGATTTTGGCCTAGTGGCAGTGGAGGCCCAGGCCTGCGGTCGCCCCGTGGTTGCCCTCAACCGGGGAGGTGCCCAAGAGACGGTCATCCACGGCCAAACCGGCATCCTCATTCCCGAGGCCAGTGTGGAAGCGCTGGTGGAAGGGCTGCGGCAGGCGGATCGACAGGAATGGGATCCGCAGCGGATTCGGGCCCATGCTCTGCAATTTGCCCCAGAGCGGTTTCATGCCCAGCTGGGAGCCCTGTTGCGCTGGGCTTGGCCTCGTTTTCAAGCTGGAGAACGGTTGGATCCCCGAGAATGGAGCGCTCAGTAGGGCCGCCGCTGCACAAAAGTCGGCAACTCAATCCGGTTGCGACTGCCCGTTTCCCCTCCTGCCCGTGAAGCGGCCAAAGCGGAGCGTTTCAGGAGCCTTTCTGTCCGTTGGCGCCAGCCGAGCGGGGCACTTTCTTCCCGCTCGTCCAGGGTGAGCGGCGGGATCCCTGGGGTGGGTGTTCTCCAGGTGGTGGCCGGGGAAGGAGCAGACTCGTCAGCCGCGGCAGGAATCCGTTCCTGGGCCCGATGATTCGACCTGGGCTCGACAACCGCTGGCTGAGGGGAAGCGGAGGCCGACTGACGCAGTGTGGCCAGTTGCTCTTCCAGTTCTTGATTGCGCTGCTGCAGCAGGGCCACTTCCTTTTCTTGGGTTTGCGCGTAGGCGTGGGCCTGCACACACTCGGTTTTCAAAGCCATCACCTGCTGCTGCAACTTCTCGATTTGCTTTTGGCTGACCAGATGATGGGCCTCGGCCAGTTCTCGCCTCCGCCGGGCTGCTTCCAGGCTTTCTCGGGTGTCCTGCACCTGCTGCTGAACTTCCTGCCACTGGGCAAGGGTGGGACGCTGGGCCAACTCTTGCATGAGCTGATCCCGCTCGGCTCGCAAAGCACCAAGCTCGCGGGTCAAAGCCTGCACCTGCTCCTCCAGGGCAAGGATTCGCTGCGCCTGTGAGGACTCTGTTTCCCTGAGGTGGGCGGCCTGGGCTGCTTCCGCTTCCAGCTTGGCAATCTGTTGGGCTTGCTCGGCTTGCTGCCGCTGACTCTGCTGCAGCTCTTCCAGCAAGGTGGCCCGCTCGGCCTTGGCAAAAGAGGCCTGTTGGCGCAGATGATCCAGCTCCGCCTGCAAGCGTGCCCATTGCTCTGGGGTAGGACGCTCTTCCAGTTCGCGAATACGTTGCCGGGCGGTGTTCAGGTCAGCTTCCATGTGTGCCTTTTCGGTTTCCAGATGGGTCTTCAAACGCTGCCATTCGGCTTCCGCTTGGCGGTGGGCAGCCTCTAGCTCCGCCCGTAGGGTTTCCAGTTCTTGTGCAGAAGGTCGAGCAGCCAACTCTTGGATTTGCGCTTGCAATTGTGCTTTTTCCTCCTCTAGCTGCTGTACACGGAGCTGCAGTTGGGCTTGCAAAAGCTGCACCTGCGGCAACTTGACGGCGTATTCTCCCAATTGGTTGGCCTGCTGTTTCAGCTCCAGGAGCTCCTGCTGCAGTTGGTAAAATCGGGCCGGATCGACGCGCCGCTGCAATTCCGCCTTGAGGGTTTCAATTTCCGTCTGACTGGTTTGCAACTGCTGCTGCAGAATGTGGTAGTGCTCCAGCGTTGGACGGCGCTCCATTTCCCACAGGAGATTCTGCAGTTCTTCGATGTGCTGTTGCTGAAGCTGAAAAGCCTCTGGGGTAGGGCGCTGGGCCAGCCGCGCTTTCTCCTCTTGACACGCTTGCAAAGCTTGATCCCGCTCTTGAATCTGGGCCTGTGCTTCCAGCAGTTGATGTTCCAGGCGATGGATGCACTCAATCTGCTGCAATGACAGCGCTTCCGATTCGGCGAGGGATCGCTCTAGGTTGCGCACCCGCGCCCGCAAGGCTTTTAGCTCCTCTTCCCCTTCCATATCCAGGCTGCTCGACAGGTTATGGGCCTTACTGTAGCAGATGGTCTGGATGAAAATCCAGCTCGCCACTATCTGTAGTGTAAATTTTTAGCTTTTCCCAGAACCAACACTAACTCTGTTGCCCCCGCCCTCTATACTGAGAAGGTGAGTTTTCAGATGAACCCTGTGATGAAGCTGGGATCCAAATCCTGGGGATGGGCGCTGGGCCTGCTGGGCGTGGCCTTGGTCGGTTGTGGTGCCGATGCGCTGACGGCCAGTACTCCGCCGCCGCCTTTGATCACCAGCAGCGATATCCCTTCTGTGGTACATCGGAACGGCTTTTTGGAGCTGGGGGTTTCGGTATCGGTGCCGGGCCGGATCCCGGCGGAGCTGGCGTTTCAGGTGTCGTGGTCGGGGATTGAGGTGCAGACGCTATCGGCAGCCCAGGTGAATTGTGTGTCGGGAGAGGTGTTCTGTACAACCCGCTTCCGCATTCGCCCTCCCCTGAGCTTGGTGCCCGGCTCCTACCTGCTCAGCTTGCGGGTCTTCGACCGGTTGGGTCAAAGCGCTGTGGTGACCGGGACGGTGCTGCTCAGGGATCCCTGAGGTCGCCCTATCCTTGCCCAGCCTTGAGAAAGCGGTGCGGTTCCCGTTCCCATAAGCATTGCGTAGTAGTAGGTAGCAGTATGAGGTGCCGTAGGCATAGCACCTCTGCCCAAGCTTTGAATGGGTAAGGGATCCCTTCAGCGGGGGGGAAACACTTTTTGGCGAACGTCGTCGGCGAAAGCTTCCACCGCTTCTCGGATCGCCTGTCTCAAATTGGTATAGGCCTTGGCAAAAGGGGGGAGCCGCTCGCTCAGCCCCAGCAGGTCGTGGGTGACCAAAATCTGCCCATCGCAGGCCGGCCCGGCTCCAATGCCCAGGGTTGGGATCCCCACCTGGGCTGAGATTTGGGCAGCCAATTCCGCCGGCATGTGCTCCAGAACCAGGGCAAATGCCCCTGCTTGTTCCAGGCTGAGGGCCTCTTGTCGCAGACGCTCCGCCTCCGGAGTGGTTTTTCCCTGCTGGCGATAGCCTCCCAGTTGATGTTTGGCCTGCGGAGTGAGGCCGATATGACCCAAAACCGGGATCCCCCGCTGCACCAGAAAGGCCACCGTTTCCACCATGTCAGGGTAACCCCCTTCCAGCTTGACCCCGTTGACTCCTGCCTCCTTCATCAACCGCCCTGCTGAGAGGAGAGCTTGTTCTTTGTGGACTTGATAAGTCAAGAAGGGCAAGTCGGCCACCAAAAAGGCCCGTTCTACCCCGCGGCGCACCGCCTGGGCGTGATGGAGCATCTGTTCCAGCGTCAGGGGCAGGGTGCTGGTATACCCCAAGTGGGTCATGGCCAAGCTGTCGCCCACCAGGATCAAGTCGATCCCAGCCTGATCCAAAATCTGAGCGGTGGCGTAGTCGGCAGCCGTGAGGGCCACCAAAGGTTGACCCGCCTGTTTGGCCTGGCGAAAGTGGTGAATGGATAAAGCAGCCATATCTCCATGATCTCATCTGGGCGTTCCCGCCAGCGGTGCGGAGCACTTTCCCATCAACCGCATCCCGTGGGGGAAGCAAGCTTGGCTTTGAGGCTGGGAAGAAGCAGGAGACTCGGTTTGCCGTTAAGATGGTAAAGCCCCACAGCAGACTGGAAGGGTGACAGAGTGGTTGATTGTGACGCTCTCGAAAAGCGTTGTGACTGCAAGGTCACCGTGGGTTCGAATCCCACCCCTTCCGTCTTCAGGCATACAGTTTTAGAACGCCTTGCCCAGCTAGGGCCTCTGGGATTTTTGGGGATCCCACCCAAGCCCTTCGCATCAGCGGTGCGGTTCCCCCATAACACTTTGGCATGGAGCCAAGGTCAAGGTTGGATGGGGTTCTTGGCCTTTCTTCTAGAGTCTTATGTTCACCGCTCCTGCTCTCTCTGCCCAACTGCATCCGCTCATTCAGGGCTTATCTGAGGCAATCCTGAACGTTTGGGGATCTACCCTCACCCTAGCCCCCTATCCTCTGCCTGAAGATCTGGGCTACGTGGAAGGCCGCCTAGAGGGTGAGAAATTGCAAATTGAAAACCGCTGCTACCAAGGGGATCCCTTTCGCAAACTGCACCTGGAGCTGGCCCAGGCCGGGCAAAGCCTGGACATTCTCCATTGCGTTATGTTTCCGCAGCCGCAGTACCCGCTGCCGCTGTTCGGTTGCGACATTGTGGTCGGTCGCGGACAGGTGAGCGCCGCCATTGTCGATCTCTCGCCGGTGACCCCCAGCTTGCCCGATCTCTATATCCAAGAGCTGGAAGCGTTGGGATCCCATCTGGCCCCTTTCCAGCATCGGCGCCGGTTGCCGGAGTGGGGCACGATTTTTTCTCCCTACTGCCTGTTCGTCCGTCCTGCCGACGAAGCAGAGGCCGACCGCTTTTTGCACTTTGCCCGCCGTTACTTGGAAATTCACTGTCGGTTGGCGCAACAGATTCCCCCGCAGACGGATCCCGACCAAATTTTGGCCCACTACCAGGGGCAGCAGCGCTATTGCAGCCAGCAACAGCAGAACGACCGCACCCGCCGCGTTTTGGAAAAAGCCTTCGGTCCCGCCTGGGCAGAGCGCTACATGAACACCGTCCTTTTCGATTTGCCTCCCAGTCCTGTGCAGATCTAGACGGGATCCCCTTGCAGCCGCTGCTGGATGCTCAACGCCAATTTTTGCCCTAAGAACTCCGGCATGGTTGGAGTTGAATCCGGCCCTAGCAAGTAAAAAATGAAGCGCGTTTGCTTGCGGCGGAGCATCAAATTGAGGTTAACAACGGTCAAATCCTCCTGCGCAAGAACCGTCATCACCCGGTAGAACACGCCCGGCTGGTTGTCCACATCCACCAAAAGTGTGGGCAAATGAAACACCGGGTCAAAATAAAAAGAAACCTGCACGTCTTTTAGTCCGGCCTTGAGATCAAACTCCAGCGCCAAGGTTTCATGAACGCGAAACACACCCGCCAGGCATTCGTGAATAGCCCGTTCTAGGCTGAGCTTGGTTTGGGAAGAAAGGCTGTGGCCATCGCGGGAGACAATGGTGCGGATAAACACCAGGTGCGGTGAGTAGATCTGCCCATAGAGATGAATGCCATGCACCGAGAGATTAAAAGCAGTGAACACCCCAAACAGATCGCTGAGCAGAGAAGGTCGGTTGCGGTAGGCCAGGCAAACCACCGTCTTGCGACCTTCGTCCTGCATCTGTACCACCGCCTTGCGGGTTTGGTAGAGGGCGTAGGCCAAGCGCAGATTTTGGGCCTGCACCTCGCTGCTGACAAACTGGCTGTAAAAAGGCGGAAAGCTCTGGTTAAAACGCCGCATCAGAGCGGATCGCGTCAGCGGGACGGAGTTCTTGCGGGTGCTGACTTTGAGCGGCTGAAGATCTTCATGGGCAGCCCTTTCCCCTCTGGTAATCCCCCAAGGAGCTACCTTCGGCTGCTGCCCTGACTGCTCAATTGACATCGACCTCGCCACCTGCGTTGCTCCTTCTCCATCGTTGCTCAGTACGCCCTAGCCAAACCCCATCTATCCGCAAAATCACTGAGGCTCGGAACGAATGTCAACGCTGCATCCAATTCTTGTTCAATGCTTTTGGACTTAATCTATCTCACAGGGCTGAGCTGGTCATCCAAAGAGCCGCTGAGGGTCATCCCCCAATTAGGGGGGCTCCCCCCCTTTTTTCGCTGCTGAACCGACGCTGTGAGCCTTTCAATCCCAGAATAGCCAGAATAAGCCTAAACTATGAATTGAGCAGAGCGCTGCAATTTTTGATATAAAGTGCCGCATTGAGTGCTGGCCGGCTGGGTGACATGAAGCGCTATCTTGTTGGCCATCACTTTGGTTTTTCCCTAGGTTTGTGAAGGGATCCCTGTGAGCAGAACTGTTGCCAATCCCACTCCGTTTTCGCCCGCACAAGCGCTGGACCCCGCTGGTGCTTGGTGGGATCTCAGTCTCATCGCCTCCCCTGCCCAAGAAGACCTGATCTTTTGGCGGCTGGAGAATTTTGGCTGTCGGGGCATGACCAGCCAAGCCTATGGCGAAGATCAGATTTGCATTCACGCCTATTTGCCTTGGCCTCACGTCAGCCTCTTGGATTTGGCAGCCCTCTCCCTGCGCCTGCAGCAAGATGCCCTCATTGCCGGTCAGCGGGTTCCGAAGCTGCGCTGGGAACGCATAGAGGCGGAAGATTGGAGCAGCAGTTGGAAGCAGCACTGGCAGCCCCAACCCATCGGGGATAAGTTGCTCATTTGTCCGGCCTGGCTGGAGCCGCCCCCTCACCCCGGTCGTCACCTGTTGCGGCTGGATCCCGGTATGGCCTTCGGCACGGGCACTCACCCCACCACGCAGCTCTGTCTGGAGTCGCTGGAGATGCGCCTGGAGGGCGGCGGGGGTGCCGAGGGAGTGACTGTGGCCGATGTGGGCTGTGGATCCGGGATTCTGTCGTTGGCGGCGGCCCTGCTGGGGGCGAAGCGGGTGTTTGCGGTGGACATCGACCCCCTGGCGGTGCAAGCCACGATGCACAACCGCGATCTCAACGGCCTGACGGATCGCATTGTGGTGGCTCAGGGCAGCCTGGAGCAGATTCCCGAAATGGTGGATGGGCTGGTGTGCAACATCCTGGCAGATGTGATCCTGGATATGATCCCGGAGTTTCGGCTGGTGGTGAAGGAGGGGGGATGGCTGATCCTCAGCGGCATCCTCATCGAGCAGGCCAAGTTGGTGGCGGAGATGCTGGAGGCCAACGAATGGGTGGTGGCAGCCCTCTGGCGACGGGGGGAATGGTGTTGTCTGAACGCACGCATGACCTGAACGCTTTGCCCCGATTGGCGATTGACCCGGCGCAGCGGGATCCCAGCGGTGTTCTCCATTTAACTGGTCTGCAACAGCACTACTTGCAGCGGGTGCGCCGCCTCAGGCCAGGGGATCTCTTTTTGGTTTTGGACGGCTCAGGCAAGCTGTGGGCGGCCCGTTGGCAAGCCCAGGGATCCCAAATTGTGGGCGAGGTGGAGGTGCTGCCGCGGGAATTGCCTGTTTCTTTGCATCTGGGCTTGGCGGTGGTCAAAGGGCAGGGGTTTGACGAGGTGCTCCGCCAGGTTACCGAGCTGGGGGCGGCGCGCATTACTCCCCTGCTGACGGAGCGCACCGTGTTGGAACCGGGATCTGGGCGGCAGGAACGCTGGCAAAAAATTGTGCGGGAGGCCGCAGAACAATGTGAGCGGTTGCGCTGGCCTCAGGTCGATCCCCCCACCCCTTGGACAAGTTGGCTGGCGGAGCTGCAAGCCGTTCGCGCTACTCGGACGGAGTCCTTCTGGTGGGGTATAGCCGTGGCGCGCGAGAACGCCCCCCTGCTGGTGCAGGCCCTGCCAAAGCTCAGGGATCCCGTCTTGGCCATAGCCATCGGCCCAGAGGGGGGCTGGACCGTTGCCGAACGTCGGCAGGCTGAGGAATATGGGGGAGTGTCCGTCTCCCTTGGCCCTACCATCTTGCGAGCTACCACCGCCGCTGTTGTTGCCACCAGCCAAATTGCCGCCACCTACTCCTGGTTGGACTCGAGCTTGGATCGGGGTCATTTGGCTCCGCTAGCGACGGGGAGTGTTGTCGCCGATAATCAATAACTAGGCCGTTTGCGTCAGCGGGACGGAGTCCTTTGACGAGAACAGCCATTGGCATAGCAGGCGGCCAGGCCCACCCCAGGGAGGGAGAACGAGAATGGAGATGATCCAGGCGGTGCGGGGCACCCGAGATATTCTGCCGCAGGAGGTGCGGCTCTGGCAGCAGGTGGAAGCCAGCGCCCGAGAGATCCTGGGACGGGCCAACTACCAAGAAATTCGCACCCCCATCCTGGAGTTGACGGAACTCTTTGCCCGCAGCATTGGCAGCGCCACCGACGTGGTGGGCAAGGAGATGTACTCCTTCAGCACCCGTGGCGAGCAAGAGGTGAGCCTGCGTCCCGAGAACACGGCGGGCGTGGTGCGGGCCTACATTCAGCACGGGCTGCAAATGGCTGGAGATGTGCAACGCCTCTGGTATTGTGGGCCGATGTTTCGCTATGAGCGTCCTCAGGCGGGGCGGCAACGCCAGTTCCATCAGTTGGGGGTAGAGCTGCTGGGCAGCCGGGATCCCCGCGCCGATGCGGAAGTCATCGCCTTGGCCTGGGAGCTGTTGCAGGCGGTGGGGGCGGAGAACCTGAGCTTGCGGCTCAACTCCTTGGGGGATCCGCAGGACCGGCGGGCCTATCGCCAGGCCCTGGTGGACTACCTCACCCCCTTGCGGGAAAAGCTGGATCCCGACTCCCAAGAGCGCCTCACCCGCAACCCGCTGCGCATTCTAGACAGCAAGGATCCCCGCACCCGCGAGATTGCCGAGGGGGCCCCCAAGCTGCCGGATTACCTCAGCCCAGAATCGCGGGCTTTCTTCGAGCAGGTGCAAGATCACCTGCAGATGTTGGACATTCCCTACCAGTTGGATCCCTACTTGGTGCGGGGCCTGGACTACTACACCGACACCGCCTTTGAGATCGTCTCACCTGACTTGGGATCCCAGAGTACCGTCTGTGGGGGCGGTCGCTACGACGGCTTGGTGGAAGAGCTGGGCGGGCCTTCAACCCCAGCGGTGGGCTGGGCCATCGGCATGGAGCGGCTGGTGCTGCTGTTGCAAAAGAAGCAAGGGGAGATCCCGCCAACATCGGTCGAGGTTTACGTGATCTCCCGTGGGGCGAAGGCTGAGGCCCAATCCCTCCGGATCGCTCAAGCGCTGCGCCGAGCCGGTTTCTGCACCGAGCTGGATCTGAGCGGCAGCGCCTTTGGCAAGCAGTTCAAACGGGCCAGCCGCAGCGGCGCAACTTGGGCTGTTGTGCTAGGGGATGCGGAAGCTGCAGCCGGAGAGGTACAGCTTAAGCACCTGCCTACAGGGCAACAGCAAACCCTTTTGCAAGCCGA
The DNA here is from genome assembly GCF_047462115.1 of Synechococcus sp. R50.1. Taxonomy (NCBI): domain Bacteria; kingdom Bacillati; phylum Cyanobacteriota; class Cyanophyceae; order Synechococcales; family Synechococcaceae; genus Synechococcus; species Synechococcus sp. R50.1. The sequence continues at coordinate 15,629 of NZ_JANSIN010000011.1, forward strand.
TCTGGTTAAGTATCTGGCATCCCATTCGGGTCAGCAGTGCGGAGCACCTAAGGTGATGGAGCCATGTTGAATTTTTGGGTTCGGCGCGACGGCCAAGAAGACTGGCAGCCGGTACCAGCCGAGGGCGCAGTTCTGGAAGAAGATACCTACACCATTGTTGCCCGTTCGCCTCAGCCCCACTTCACCATCACGGTGGAAGTCCGGCAGCGTCCTCTGTCGTCGCAGAATCAGGGCCCTGACACCGCCCCGACTCCCCCACAAGTCCAAACCCGTTCTGTGCGCACCAACGATGAAGGGATCGGCATTATTTTGCCTGCCAGCCGCCTCACCCCTGGGTTTTGGGAATTGCACTGCCGAGATGCCGACTTGATCGCAGAACTGTTCGGTGAAACCGAGTTGGACAATTGTCTCCGTTTTCAGGTTGTGCCTGCCCCTCTGGAGCCGGAACGAGGGATCCCTGCCCCGGTGGCTGAAGAGGCCGGGTTTGAGCCCCCCCAGAAAAAAGAGGTCGCCATCCCGCCAGAGCTGTTTTCCCTAATGCACAGTGAATTGGAGGGATCCCCGGAGGAGGTGCTGGTGTTGACGGGGCGGATCGGCTGCAGCGGCGAGCTGCGGGTACAGGTTTGGCCAGAAGGGGAGGAGAGGCCGCTTTTCCAGGGACAACGGCAAATTCAACTCCCGGCGGGGGCGCGGACGGCGGTGTTCAGCATCCCCATCACCCTGCCCAGCCAAGTGTGGGCCCGTCCTTTACGGGGAGAACTGGCCCTTACTCCCTCCTCCTGGTGGGATCCAGAGCCGTCGCCTCAGACCCTGACCATCCCCTTTTCCATTCGCTGTCGCAGCCAAGAGGCAGGACTTCTTGGCGCAGGGATCCCCCTCCCGCAGCAGCAAGAGGAAGAGAGGCTGGCCGATGCTGCCAGTCCTGCCTCGACCGCAACCCTGCTCTCTCCCGAACGAACCTTGCAAAAGCTGCTGCGCATCTGGCAGCACAGTGCTCCTGCTGGAGGGGATCCCGGCTCGACTCAGCCGGCAGAGCCCTCTGCTAAGGCCGCACCCGAACCTAACCCCCAGCCTGCGGCGCCGATTTCCCCTCTTCCCTCACCCCCCCAAGCTGAGCCAATGGGCGAGGATGCCGCCCTGCCAGCCCCAGCAGGGAGCCCGGCCACCCCACCTCCGCCTGCATTCGCCCTGCCTGCCACCAGCAAGGACACCAAAAACTCGCCCCCGCCGCCAGAAGTGTGCCCGGCGCCACAACTGCTGGTGCCTGAGCAATTGCGAGCGGGCGACAATTTCGATGTGGTGCTGCGTTTGCCGGCCTTGGCCCCTGCCTCCGCCGCCGGCGCCGCCTCCCAGCCACCTTATTGGATCAAGTTTTGGGTCAAGCATGGCCGCACCCGCTCGTTGGTGGATGGCCCCCGCTGGTTGCTGGACTTCTCCCGCGACGATCAGGGGCAGTGGCAAGCTTTAACCCGCATGACCATTCCCCCAGGCGTCCCCGAGCTGATCTTTGAAGCTTGGGCCGTCAGCCCGGATCGCCAGCAGCAGAGCGACCGAGTTACAGAGCACCGCTCTATCTTGCCTTAGGGATCCCTCGCTCTTGAGTCCTGTTTAGTCTTGGACGGAGCGCACCATCAGCACTGGGCAGCCGATGTGCACCCGCACATAGTCGGAGATGGAACGCCCCAGCAGCCGATCCAGGTCGGGGATGCTGCGGGCAATGCTGGGCCGGCGATCCGGGGATCCCATCACCAGCAGATCGGCCTTGCTTTCTTCAGCCAGGCGGACAATCTCCGTAGCCGGATCCCCGACAGCCGTCAACACCTGGTGGCCGATTTGCCGGTTTTTGAGGATGTCGATTGCCCGATCTAGAGCCTCATCTCTACCTGGGTTGTCGGCATCCAACTGCACAGAGGCCAGGAAGATCTGGGCCCCTTGAATGCCGGAGATCAAGTCAAGGGCCGTGGCAAAGGCGGCCTGGGCAGCGGGGGAGTTGTTGAGGGCCACCATGACATGGCTGGGGTATTTGACGTAGGCGTCGTCTTTGACCAGCAGCATTGGGCAGGAGGCGAGCTGGAACACATATTGGCTCACCGAGTTCTGCAAAATGGCCATGATGCGGTTGCGCCCCCGGGATCCCATCACAATCAGCGGATTGGGCAGGGACTCGGCCACCTGCAGCACCACCACCTTGGGATCCCCTTCCACCAGTTGCGTGCTGATCTTTAGCCCTGGGCGGGGGGGGAAAGTCTGCAGGGTTTGGGCCAGCAGTTCCTGCCCCTTTTGCCAGGCAGCCCGCATCTCCTCGGCAGAGGTCTGGGAAGGCACCGCATGCAGCAATGTCACGTGGCACTGGGCAAAGGCCGGCAGAGACAGAAGGGTATGCACCATTTGCTCAGTGGGGCCGCTGCCATCGATGGCGGCAATGAGGTTCTCAAATCGAGACATGGGATCCGTTCTCCGGGCCGTAGTTTGCCAAGACTCATCCTAGATCTGCCCCTGCGGATCCCTGTTACCGTAGGGGATATCCTGCAACATTTTGTTGGGTTTCAGTAACTTAGCCACACATAGCCGGTAAAGCCGCCGCCGGCATTGGTGTTGCGACCGGCCAGGAACTGAAACCCCCCCAAGCCCAGCGTTAACCCTCCCTCCAGCCGCCAGTTGAGCTGGCCCGAAAGCTTGAGGTTGTCGTAGTCGGGATCCTGAACGGCCAAATCCCCGAACAACAAAGGCGCGCCGTTGCCCAACGTAAAATCCCCATCCAGGGCCAGGATGGCCTGCAGCTCAGGAGTCAGGTCTGCCCCGAAGGTCAGGTTGGCCTTGACCCGATCCCCGGGATAGCCCAAGTAATCTCGGAACGTGAGGCAGGAGTCGAAAAAGGCGGGCAGGGATCCCAACTGGGTATTGGCCGCCACCCCAACTTTGAGATCGTAGCCGAAAACACCGTACCCCAAGGGCAGGGGGATGTCTCGGGTGGCGTATCCCGGCGGGATCAAGGCCGTTAGCTGAGCCGAGAAGAAGGGATCCCCGTTCCCCCAAGTATGGCGCAGGCCCAGTTCCAGATCCCGCAGGCCCTGGTTGCGCTGGGTAACGGTGTCAGCCCCGCTGGCAAAGCGGTTTTCCAGGAAAACGTAGCTGGTGTTGAGGTTGAGAGTGAGCTGATCGCTAAGGCCAGTCTCGGCGAAAAGGTTGAGGCGGGTTTCCCCATATTCTGAGAGAGCAGGCCCCAGTTGCCCCCCCTGGTCAAAGCGGGTGCGAGGCCGATAGACCTCCGGCTGCAGCGAAAAGAAAGTCTTGCCGGCACCGCGGGGAAAACCGCATCCTGCCCAGGCCGGCAGCTCCGGCGGCATTGCACTAACCACTAGACTCGCCAGCAGGCTTGCCCTTAGAAATCTCAGCTTCTCCATGGCAGGGATCCCGGCAGCTTCAGGGGGATTGTATCCCTAGGATCAAGATTTGGGTCAAGATCCGGGACAAAACCAGCTCTAGAACGACTGCTAACTGGCGGTGGCAGCCGGTAGGCCCACCTGTGCCCGGAATTGCCGCGCTGCCGTCAGCGCCCCATAGGGATCCCCTTTGTAGAGGCCGTAGTGCATGAGGGAAAAGCGCCGCAGCCCCAGTTGAGACACTTCCTGCAGCCACTCCGGCTGGCTCATGAGCTGAAAGTCTGTATGGACGGTGTCGGCCCGTCCGCCGCTGGGGTGCTTGTCCTTAATCGATGGCTCGTAGTGGGCCAACATCAGGTTGGAGTGGATGGGGGAAAACAGGCGGCAACAGAGGCGGATCTGCTCCGGGTTACCGGGATCCGGGCCGTTCAGCTCTGGGTTAAACTCCCCTGGCCGCCGCTGGCGCATCGACTGGAAGGCGATCCCGTCCATCCGGCTCATCGTCTCGGCAAAGGGCTCCACCATGCTGCGCCCCGACCCGCGCTGGGGATCGTCGAAGGTGGCAATCCACCCGCCCCAACAGAGGGCCACTTCGGCCTCTGGCAAACGCTCCTTGATGGCCTGGCGAGCTCTTAGGACGTTGCGCATGAGAGCCTGGTAGTAGGGGGCAGTGTCGGCGTTGTAGGTATCGGCAGGGATCCGCCAATAGGAAAACTCCGTGGCCAGGCTCCAATAGGTAGGGCGGCCTTGGGGGTTGGCTTGAGCGATATAGCCGGCCAATTCGGCTACATCCTGGACAAACTGCTTGGAGATGTGGTAGTCGCCGCAGGGGCGGTGGGTGTCGTCTTCCCAGGTGATGATGTGGAGGGTATAGCCCCGCTCAAACCACTGCCGCAAAAGCCCGGCCTGGTGCCAGTTGCGCCAAAAGGAGAGATCCCCCTGGCGGTGATCAAAGCTGTTCAGCCAGCCGCTCAGGAAATGGGGATCCCACCCCTGCGCCACTGCCGCCACCTGCGGATCCGACTCGATTTCCCAGAGGAAGCGACCGGGATCCTCGCCAATGCCCACCTGCCAGCGGGCCAGCAGCTCTGACAAGTTCATGCTTCCCGTCTCAGCATTTTCCGGGCTGCGACTCCCCTGCTGACTCAAAAACTCCTGGCCACAGCCGGCAACCCCATAGGCAGCCAGCAGCGCTCCGCCCGCTTGCAGCACCTGTCGCCGCTGCCAGGATCGTCTCCTTTTCATCTCCTCTCCTCCTGCGGTTCCTCTTGGTGTTGGCGAGCCCACAGCCGCACTTGGGGGGAGCTATAAACCTCCCTGAAGCCCGGCAGCCCCTCAAAATTGAGCTCAGGCCAAAATTGCAGGATGCGATCGGCGCTCCGCAAGGGATCCGCCAGCCCCGCTACCAAGAGGTAGTCCACCCTTTCCTGGGGATGCTGAAGGGCCAGGGCAAACTCGTACTGGTGAGGAGTAAGGAAAGAGCGGGGATCCCTTGCCCAAAAGATAGCCTCAAAGTGGATGTCGTCGTCCACCAGCACTTTTTGTCCGGGCAACAGGTGGCGATAGAGATACTGCCCAACCTGGCGCTTTTCCTGCCGCAGCCTCCGCCAGTCTTCTAGGGCTTGCCCAGCAGAGGTTACTTCATACAGGTTTTGGGCAGCTTCCAACTCGCCACTAAGGGGCACTACCCCTGCCACCAGCCGCTCCCAGAGATCCCGCTCCTCGGCCACCAGGGGCATGAGGAAACCCGGCTCTTGGCTCACCCCATAACCGGCAGTGAGGCAGTTCAACCCCAAGAGGGCAGTGATCAACAGGCGCTTAGCCCAGCCAGGGCCGGCTCCGCGACACAAGTAGGCGCCCATCAGCAAAGGCAGCGGCACCCAGAAAAGGCCAAAGCGGCTCAGCTCTCGCAAAAACAGCCCCTGCCCTAGAGAAGCCAGCAGGATGACCAGCGGCATCCCCCAGACCAGAGCCCATACCCAGCGACCCGGGCCTCGGCCCAGCAGGGATCCCAGCCCCAACAGCAGATAGGCAGGGGCCAGCACCGCCAGCCATTTCCCAGCCTCCAGCACCCCCCGCCAGCCACCCGCCTGCTGCAAGTCTTCCCACAATTGCGGCAGCCGCAGACCGCTGCCCACCTGGTAGGTGAAAGCCCAGGGATCCCCTGCCGACAGCCAGTTCACGTACAGCCAGCTCAACATCAGGGCCAGGCTGATAAACCCTGCCACCAGCAGCGAAGCCAGCCGAAAACCCCAGGACTGTTTGCGAAAAGCCAACAGCAGCACCCCTGCCACCCAGGGCAGCAGCCACCCACTTTCCCAGCGCAGCACCATCAGGGGCCCCAGCGCCAGCCCAACGAGCAGCAGCCTCAGGGTAATAGGCAGCTCATCCCCTGCCGCCACTGACTTCCCCGCTGCTCGTTTCTCGTCAGCCAGGGGAAACAACAAGGCCATGTTTACCCCCAGCAAAAGCGAGGTGGCTGTCCAAACAGGGCTGCGCAGCAGCATCAAGATCAAAGTCGGCTGCACCACCATCAACAAACCCCACAGCCAGCGCCATCCCACCTCCACCGGCAAACGGCGCAACTGCCGCCACGTCCAGCCCAGCAGCAAAGAGCCCAAGATGGTTTGCAGCAACAGCGGGGATCGTCCCAGAATGGCCGTAGCCAGCACCAGCAAGGGAGGAAAGGTGGTGCCCACAATGGGCAGGCGCGGATCCGGCCCCAAAACCGCCACGGATCCCTTGTAGCCGAGAAACTGCATCTCCAAGCTCACCCAGCCCCAGCCCTCCTTCAGACCCCAAAGAAGAATGGCCAGCAGCAGAAACAGGATCCCGGTAGACCCGAAGAGCCGCAAGAAAGCCCTGAGCTTGGTGAGAAACATGGGTTACTTCAGTAGCTTCAAGAATTTAGAATTAATTGGAGATTAATTGGAGGGTAACTGGTTAAATCGCCAATCGAGCCTCAAGAGCTATTTAGTGTTAATGAGAACATGTCTCAAGTAGGGCGTGGGGATGGGCTGACGTGTCTAGGCACTGGACACAGGGATAGACTAGCATTCCCTGGCCTGAGAGACTTTATCTACGAGTTTTGGCGTAGGCCAATTCAGCCATATTGTCGATGAGGAGGTCTCGGACGCTGAGAGAGAATGAGGGTGACTTTGCAAGGACATGATCTTATGTTGCAGGCTGTGCGGGGCGTGAATGATGCAGCAGTTCCAGCGCTTGAGCTGGTACCCTCTCAAGCAGAAACCCGTCCCTGGGGATCCTTCTGGGTTTTGGATGAAGGCCCGATGTACAAGATCAAGCGCATCGAGGTGAAGCCTGGCCATCGGCTCAGCCTGCAGATGCACTACCACCGCAGCGAGCACTGGATCGTGGTCAGGGGCACAGCGAAGGTTACCCGTGGAGAAGAGGTGATGCTGCTGAGCTCCAACGAGTCCACCTACATTCCCCCCTGCACCAAGCACCGCCTGGAAAACCCCGGCACCCTTCCCTTGGTGTTGATCGAGGTGCAAAACGGGGAATACCTCGGGGAAGACGACATCGTGCGCTTTGAGGACGACTACGCCCGCCAGTAGAGGGATCCCCTGGGCATCCGAATCCACGATTTGTGCGTACAGACCCCGAAAGCTTACAGATTTCTGCATGTTGGGCAAACTTGGGTCAGGTGGGCCAAGGGGCTTGCCTGCCTCAAACAAGTTAGGGATCAACAAGAGGGGGTCAAGGTGACGCAGAAGGCAAGGCAGTGGGCTTTGTGGGTTGCCGGTTTGCTTTGGTGTTGCGGGCCGACGGCTGTCCAGGCAGCGGAAACCATCTCTCTGCAAAGGTTGGGCTACGACCGCTCGGTGCTGCTGCAGGGATCCAACCCGCGCCTGGATGTTACTGTCCCTGCCCCCCTCAACGGCCTTGACCCTGAGGCCAGCTTTGTGCAGTTGCGCCTGGATCCCTCGCCGGTGTTGAAACCTACGTCCACGGTGCGGGTGCTGATCAATGACGAGCTGGCGGGTATCTTCCTGGTGCAAGATCTGCGGCAGGAGCCGGTGGTGCGGGTGCCCATCCCCAGCTTGGCCGCTGGCGAGCGCTTTATCACCTTGTCGGTGCAGCCTTTTTTGAGCATTACCGACGACATCTGTGCCGACTTGAATACCGGCAACCTGCTGCTGACGGTGGGGCGGGACAGTTTCTTTGAGCTGGCGCCCCTCGTTCCTGATGCCACGGTGGCCGGTTTTCTGGGCCGGCTGTATCCTCAGGTTACTTTGGTAGTGCCGGCCAATCCTTCCTCTGAGACGGCGGAAGCAGCTCTGTGGCTGTACAGCCTCCTTTCTCACCTGTTTCCGCAAACGCCCATCCTGTGGAGCAACCGTCCGAAGCAGGGGGCACAGGTGATCTTAGAGCCGGCCAATTTCACCCCCCACTTGCAGCATCAAATTACCCCAGAGGGATCCCGCCTGCGAGTGGCCGCCCGCCGGGAAGCTATTCTTGCTCTCTATGAAGAATGGAAGCGGGCGGGGCTGGTCAGCCGCGGCATCCAGGTGACAAGGGTGGCGGATCTGGAGAGAGCGCTCAGGGCCAACCGCCTTAGCTTGCGGGAGTTGGGTATTGTGGATCCGCTGCTGCGGGGGTTTGGCAGCCAGTCTTTGGTCTTCAACTTCAACCTGTCCCAATTGGGGGGGCGGCCGCGGGATCTGGCGGCGCAACTGGATGTGATCATGAACCCGGTGGATGGCCGAGTGGGGGATCGCCTCACCGGCTACGTGTTCTTGAATGGCGTTCTGTTGCGCACCTACAACCTAACCGGGCGCACCCAGCTCAACGAGACCGTAATCCTGCCCACCCGCCTGCTGCGCCGCTTCAACCAACTGGAGCTGCGCTTTGATTACGGGGCCAGCCCCGGCAACTGCCAGGGATCCCTGACCCCGCTGACTTTGCAAGTGCGTTCCGATAGCTCTGGCCTTCTCTGGAGCGGCTACCAAGCCCCTAGCGGCGAGCTGCAGGAGATCCCGGCGGTGCTTCGAGGATCCGGCCAAGTGTGGGTAGGGGATCCCCAGTTGCTGCCAGCTACTGCTTATCTCTTGGGTGCCCTTGGTCGTCTGTCGGCACAGCCCTTGTTGCCCACCCTCCAGTTTTTGCCGGAGGGGAAATCCCAACTCCAAGCAGAGAACTTTGCCTGGCAGATAATCGTGGCTGGGCCAGATCAGGTGGAGCTTAATAGCCCCATCCGGCTGGGATCCCAGTTTGAAATCATCAATCCCCTCAACCAGCAGGTGGCCTTGGCCGCTCAGCCTCAAGAAAACCTCGGCCTTTTGCAATACTTTCTCCTCCAAGGCAAGCCCACCCTTTGGCTTTCCTGGTGGGGATCTGACCCGGCTTTGGCAGAGCGCCTCAGCCGCGGCCTTGCCGATCCGCGCACCCGCCTGGCCAACCAGCTACAGGGAAACGTGCTCACCGCCTATGCCGCTGCCCCCGATCTCACCCAAGTACAGAGCTGGGATCTCACGCCGGCAGGCTATCGAGTGCGCTACCCCGGTCGCTTCAGTTGGCAGCTTTTGTTGTGGCAATACCGCTTTTGGCTGGTGCTTTTGCTGGCCATCCTGCTGGCTGTGGGGGCATGGGACACCTATCAACGTTTGGCCCGGCGACCTGAGCCGCCAACCCCCTCTTAAGCCAAGCGAGAACCTAAGATTCGCCTAGAATTAACCTGATTTTGAGCTCATGTTAACGCTGATCGAATACTGGTTGGTGCGCACAGGCTGTCTAACCCAGGAGCAGTTGGCAAAGGCTTATCGCTATCAAAAACAAGCTGATTGTTCCCTGCCGCGGGCCCTCTGGAGCTTGAGGGCAATGCACCCCCGTCAGTTTGCTCGCCTCTGCTGTCAGATCTTGGATCGGCCCAAGCTGAGGAGTTGGTTGCTCGAGCATCCCCTCGACCTAGAGCTGCCTTGGCTGATCGAGCCTATCGATCTGGTGCCGGTGCGCTTTCTGCCCTGTGGCTGGCTCGACCCGCAAACCGTAGTGGTTGCTACCGAGGAGCCGGGCCATCCCATTGTCTGGCAAAATGTCAAGCGCCTCTGCCCCGAAGCCGATCGGATGTGGGAGATCCCGGCCACCGAAAAACAGATTCTGACCGCCCTCATTGAACGCAGGCTGACGGCAGAGCTGGTAGGCAGTCGGCTTACTCTAAAACAATGGCAGGATCTTCTGGCCATTCGTCGCCGCACCGGATCCAGCCTAGGTCAGCTTTTGACCCGGCTCAGCTACCTTTCCACGCCGGAGTACCTGAGCATTCTCACTCAGTTGTTAGGGTATCCGACAGTGTCTGAATTGATAGGGACAGGGCTGCTTCATCGAGATCCAGCTTTGAGCAAACAGTTTGATCCTGAGGTGATGATGCGTCACCTGTTCTATCCCTTGGCCTGGACGGATCAGAACACTCTCACGGTGATGGTGAACGACCCCCTGGACTGGGCGGTGGATGAGATCCTCTACGCTTGGCGGCCAGGCTTGCGTATTGAAAAAGTTCTGGGCACCGAGCAGGATATCACGCAGCTTCTCAGCCAGGATCAGGGCTCCCAGTTTAGCCAAGAAGCGGTGTACAAGCTCATGGCCCGCCTGCCAGAAGAATCGGCCTCGCGGGTGTTTACCCCCTCCCAGATTGCGGTGGGCTATGGCCTGCTGCTGCTGTTGCTTTGGGGATTGGCCACTGCTCCCTGGACGACTCTGACCATTTTGGTGCTGCTGATCAATCTTTTTTACGTCGCTTCGATCCTGTTCAAACTGCTGCTCAGCCTAGTGGGATCCGCCGATCGCTTCCACCAGATTACCGATGAGGAAGTAGCCGCTTTGGATGATCGCGACTTGCCCATCTACACCATCCTGGTGCCGGTCTACAAAGAGCCGGAAGTAATGCCGATTTTGATCAAGTCTCTCTCTAAGCTGGATTACCCCCACGAGCGGTTGGATGTGCTTATTCTGTTGGAGGAAAACGACCGAGACACCATTGAGGCAGCTCGAGCTGCCAAGCCCCCCCGCTACGTGCGCCTGCTGTTGGTGCCCGACAGCAAACCCAAGACCAAGCCCAAAGCCTGCAACTACGGCCTGGCTTTTGCCCGTGGCGAATACCTCACCATCTACGACGCTGAAGACATTCCGGATCCAGACCAACTCAAAAAAGCAGTCATTGCCTTCCGAAAAGGGGATCCCAGCTTGGTTTGCGTCCAGGCTGCCCTCAACTACTTCAACCGCAGCGAGAACTTCCTCACCCGCATGTTCACCCTGGAGTATTCCTATTGGTTTGATTACCTTCTGCCGGGTTTGGAAACTCTCAGAATGCCCATCCCCTTGGGTGGCACCAGCAACCACTTTCGCACTGACCGCCTGCGGGAGCTGCAGGGATGGGATCCCTTTAACGTCACTGAAGACGCCGACTTGGGCATCCGCGCCAGCCAGCACGGCTATACCGTGGGCGTGATCAACTCCACCACCTACGAAGAGGCCAACTGTGCCGTTAAAAACTGGATCCGGCAGCGCTCCCGCTGGATCAAAGGCTACATGCAAACTTGGCTGGTCCACAACCGCAACCCCCTGCGCTCGTTGCGCAAGCTGGGCCTCAAGAACTGGCTATCCTACCAATTTTTTATCGGGGGCAGCTTCTTTACCTTTCTCACCAGCCCCATCATGTGGCTGCTGTTTATTTACTGGCTGCTCACCCGCGCCCATTGGCTGCAAAACATTTTCCCCAGTTGGCTGGTTTATCTGGGCTTGTTTAACCTCCTGGTGGGCAATGCCATTGGGATTTACCTCAACTTGGTGGCCGTTTTCCGGCGAGGGTACTACGATCTGGCCTTCTATGCCCTGCTCAACCCCATCTACTGGCAACTGCACTCTATGGCAGCTTACATGGCCCTGTGGCAGCTCTTTACCAAGCCCTTCTACTGGGAAAAGACCATCCACGGCCTGAGCAAGTTTACCCACGCCAAAGTCCAGGAAGCTGCTCACAAAGCAGCCTAGGCTACGGACTGAGTTCCTAAGCAGTAGCAGAGAAGTGAGGACAGCCAGCACCCTTCTAGAAGCTGTAGTCCGAGTCTACGATCACAGCGCAACCACGGGGGTGGAGACAGCTAGCCATAATCACCTTGACGGAAAAGTTGCCCTCGTAGGGCGCCTGCACGATGGGGAAATCGTCCAACAGTTCGTCTGCAGCCACCACCTGACCGCTGGCATCGTAAAGCACCAGATCCACATCGAAGCAATCCTGGTCGCACTGCGCCCAGATGTTTTCACCTCGGTAGAAATAGCCTGTAACTACGGTCGATTGTCCATTAAGAAGCCACAAACTACGGCTCTGAGCCCAGGCGGCAGCGCCCCCGATAACTGTGGCCGCTCCTATTAAGCTTGCCACCAACCAGCCCCGCACCGAAGCCATAAGACTGCCCTCCTACTGAAAAACGGAGATAGATTTTCTACAGGGATCCACCTCAACGCCCACACTCTAGCACCCAGATCCGTTTCTCCCGAATGATTCAGATCACGTTAAGGATCTTAAGAATCTCATGCTGAAAATCGCGAAAAAGAGTTACAAAAAAAGGGATCCCAACCGAAGCAGGGATCCCTCAATTCTGACCAGAAATCCGGCGAAGCTCCCGCATCGGTCTGGCCGACTTCTCATTGCGGCAAATTCAGTTCCCCCCTTCGCCCTAAGGGATCCGTCAAAACACTGCCGGTAGGGCCTTTGATTTGAATGGTGCAGCGGCTGCCGGACACTTCAATAACGTTGTAGTTGGGCACCGCCAGCTCCAAAAAGCGCAAGTTGCCCGTCGTTACCCCTGGGATCCCGCTCACCTGGGGATTGGCCGGGTTCACCGGTGCCAAAAAGCCGTTCACAATCCGGTAATACAGGCGGCTGGCATTGGGGATCCCCAGTTGATTGCCCAGCTCGTCAATGCTGAGGGCCGTAACGCTCCGCCCGGTGGGGCCAGTCCACACTTCCCAGATGGGGTTGCTGCTGCCGGGGTTGACCTGTCCGATGAAGCCGGCATGGTTGTTGCCGGTCAAGAACACCACGTTGCGGATGTTGTTGCTCTCGATAAAGTCAATGACTTCCTGCCGCTCCAGCCAGTAGCCTTCCCAAACATCGTTGGAGCGGAAATAGGTCACCGTGATGGGAAACTCGCTGACGATGAACTTGTAGGTGGCGGTGGAGTTGCGCAGGCCGTTGAACAGCCACTGCTTCTGCGGATTGCCCAAGAGGGTACGGGGCGTGCGGCGCAGCAGGTTAAACAGGGCTTGTTCGGATCCCGGCGGGCCAAAGAAGAGGGTCTCTTGTTCGGGCGTAAGACGAATGCCAGCCAGCTCCAAAAAGCGCTGCCGGGTCAGGCCGGGAGGCAAAATGGGCAAAATGGGGGTCACGGCGGCCAAATCCCGGTACTGGCGCAGATCCAGGATGAAGACTTCGGCATTGGCCCCGTAGCGGAAGCTGCGAAACAGCCGATCCCGGCTATCCACACCGGCCACATCTGTCAGGTTGGGGGTAATGGGGTTGTATTCAAAAAAGGCTTGGTAGCCGAGCACCTTGAGATCTTCCACATCGCGGGTTTGCCCGGTGGTGTCGTTCAGCTGAGTGGCCCGGCCACCGCGGGCCTTCTGGCCACTGTAGTTGTCAATCACCTCGTGATCGTCCCAGTTGACAACAAAGGAAGTCCGGCCAAACAGTTGCGCGAACTCCCGCCCGGCATAGTTGGGATCCCGCTCCCGATAGAGGCTGCGGTAGAACTCCAGATTGCCGATGGGATCTAACCCCAGCCAGAAGCGATCGGCGTAGACGGTATCGCCGTTAAAGGAAATGAAATCGATGTCGCCGCGGCTAACTTCTGCCAACATGGCTGCCCTAATGGGAAAGGGGGGCTCGTTGGCGCAGCTAATGTGCAGAAAACGAACAGGCCGCCCATCCCCAGGAGCTGGCAGGGTGCGAAACTGGCCTACAGGGCTGGTAAACCCCTCGCTGACAAACCGGTAGAAGTAGCGCTGCGCTGGCCTTAGCCCAGTGACGACGGCGCGGGCAATGTAGTCGCCTGGCTCAGTGCGGTAGTTGCGGCCCGCCACACGGCGAGCAGTAAGCGAAACTTGTTGCGAAATGGGGTTGAACTCGGAATTCTCGGCCACCTGCAACGTCACCGCAACCGTATCTGTCGCGCTGGCCGGGATCACCCGCGTGGAAAGCACCGCCCCTTCCGAGGTGGGATCCCCGGCAAATACCCCTTGGGGAAATCCAGGCTCTCCCAGGGGGGGAATGGAGGAACTGGAGGTGCCCCCACAGGCAGCCAGGGCAGCTGCCCCACCTCCAAACATAAGCAGTTGCAGGAAAAAGCGACGGGAACGCAGGGAACTCATGAGACCCACCTCAGGGACGCAGGCAAATGTAAAGGGATCCGCAACAAAGGCCAATCGCCTTTTTAGTCAAGCACTTTTGCCCCCAAGCTGAGGTTGTGGGCAGGTGAAGGCTGGGTTAGGGTTGGTTTAACGGCTCTGACCCCTGCGCCCAGGTTCCCCACGGCCTTTTCACAGAGCTTGCTGAGAAGGCTAAAATTTCATTACAGTTTTTCCTGCTTTTGCCCCATTTTTGCGGTTTTGCGTTCCTTAGACTTCTTGTTGACCCTGCCGAAGGAGGGATCGTCGTGGCTACGGAGACTCTGGTCAAGCCTTCTGTAACCCCGAAGCACATGCCCATGTACCGGGTGTTGCTGCACAACGACGATGTCAACACCATGGAGTACGTGGTTCAGGTGCTGGTGAAGGTGATCCCGGCGATGATGCCGCCGCAAGCCACTGAGATCATGCTGGAAGCCCACCACAACGGCGTTGCTGTGGTGATCGTGGTGCCGCGGGAGCATGCGGAGTTTTACTGCGAACAGTTGCGGCAACATGGCCTGACCAGTTCCATTGAGCCGGAACGCTAGGCGGGGCGGGTTGGATGGGCCTGCCGATCTCCAAGCTGAGGGCTTGTCCATTTCTGCTGCGTCTGCTGCTTTTCTTGGCGATCCCCCTCCTAGCCTGGCTGCCGTGGGTCGGGCTGGGGGGGTGGTTTTTTCCGGAAGCGCGAGCCTACCTGTGGCTGCCCCTGTATGCCTTGCTGCTGGTCTGGCTGGGGCTGTGGGGATCCGGGTTTGCCGCCTATGGACTGGATGGCAGTTGGCCTTGCCGAGGCGGGATCCTGTGGGGCCTGGGGATCGGGGTCGGGGGGCTTTTCTTGCTTTTGGGCCTGGAGGGATCCCTGGGTTGGCTGAGTTGGAGGCCAGTGGACAGGGGATCCCTGCTGGTCTATGGGTTGCTGGGGTTGCTTTTGGGCTTGGGGGTGGCGCTGGCGGAGGAGCTGTTTTTTCGCGGCTGGCTGCTGCAGGAGATGCTGCTGGACTACGGTTGCAGCACTGCGGTGTGGGGATCCAGCTTCCTCTTTGCTGTGGCCCATTTCCTGAAGCCTTTGCCTGAGATTCTCGCCACCTGGCCGCAATTTCCCGGACTGTGGCTGATGGGGCTGCTGCTGGTGCAGGCGAGGGTCTGGAACCAAAACAAGCTGGGCCTTAGCCTAGGGCTGCACGCCGGTTGGGTATGGGGCATGGCCTGGGTCAACAACTTGGCCTGGATAGACTACACCGGCAGGGCGCCAGCGTGGCTAACGGGGATTGGTGGCAACCCCTTGGCGGGCCTGATGGGCTTGCTTTTTCTAGGAGGGACTTTCGCATTTCTCAACGGCCTGGCTCAAGCTGGCTGGCTACCGGCAGACCTGGAAAAGCGTTGATTGATCTGATCGATAAAGAAAAGAATAACCTACTCTCCCCAAGGCCCTTCCTCGTAGTAGGCGGTCACCTGCTCCTTGGGCGGCTGGGTAAGCAAGCTTACGCCAATTAACACCCCACTGCCGATCACCACTGCCGGGATTACGGGTAACCAGCCCCCTGTCCAAGCCCGCGGCAACAGACCCGACAGCCAACCTAAAGTCAGGCCACTGGAGACGAGGGCCCCGGCTACTGCCCCGGCGCGGGTAGCCCGCTTCCAGTACAGGCCGGCAATTAAGACAGGGAACAGCATGGCGTTGCCCTGAAAGCTCCAGGTGGCAATCTCCACAATCAGCCCCGGCGGGTTAAGAGCAATCACAAAGGAAGCTAGGCCGATCCCCAGCACCACCCAGCGGCCTAGCAACTCTTCTTGGTGGGGGGAAAGCTGGCGCCTGAAGAAGGTAACCACCAGATCCCGCGTCACTAGGGAGCTGGCGGTGAGAAGCTGGGAGTCAGCTGTAGACATGAGAGCAGCCAGGGCCGCCGTAATCACCACCGCTGCTACGCCGCTGGGCAGGGTTTGCAACATCATGGGCATAATCTGATCCGTTTTCTCCAGGCTGGGAAAAGCCAGGCGGCCCCAAACCCCAAGAAGAGCTGCTGGGAAAAAGACCAGCAGAATCAGCAGCGGCCAGACTACCATCAGGGTCTGGAAGGGCCGGGCACTTTTGGCCATGTAGAAGCGCTGGAAAAATTGCGGGAAAAGGGGCGTGGCCATGAAAAACAGCAACTGGTTGCCAAATAGCCCCTGCCAGCTCCAGCGCCCATTGGGGCCGGGCAAGCTCAGCCAGGGATCCAACTGCCCGGCAGCCTCCTGGCCCACCCCCAAGGCTAGGGCAACAAAGGCCACCCCCATCCCCAAAATCAGGATGATCCCCTGCACCACGTCCGTCCAGACCACCGCCTGGGATCCGCCAAAGAGCACATACCCCAAGATCACCAGCGCCACCACCACCGCCAAGGGCCAGTAGGGGATCCCCTCCCCCAAGACAGCCGCTAGGGTTCGGGCCCCGCCAATGATCTGGATGCTGATGTAGGGGGCTGTAAACACCAAAGCGCTCAGGCAATACAACAACGCCAACAGGGGGCTTTGAAAACGATGGCCGAAGAACTCCGAAGGGGTGATGAAGCCAAAGTGTTGGGCTGCTAGCCATACCCGGTAGCCCACCCACAAAAACAGCCCCGAAATGAGGGCGGTGGTCACCCCCACCCCCAGGAAGATTCCCAGGCCATGGGTATAGGCATCTGCCGGCACCCCAATGAAGGTAAAGGCACTGAGCAGCGTCGCCAGCGTCGTCAAGGTTAGAGCCAGGGATCCCAACCCCCGCCCTGCCAAAAAATAGCTCACCGGATCCTGGCCGCTGTGGCGATAGCTCCAGAAGCCGATGGCTGCCAGCAGCAGCAAGTATGCCCCCACCACACCCAGACTCAAAACCGTGTTACTCATCTCCGCCTCTCGGCCAGCAAACGCGCACAATGTAGAAGTTAAGAGGTACCAACAGCAGGACAGCCAATCCCGCCAGCCAATACCAGGCCGGGATCCCCAAAAACTGGGGCTGGGCCGAGCGGGATCCCACCCAGGTCAACAGCCACAGCAGGGGATAGGCCCCCCACACCCAAGCTTGGCGCATCCGCCCAAACCGCAGCTGCCTTGATCCTTGAAGGTTACCGGCGGGATCCAACCCTGACATCTACCCATCTCCTGCTTTTTTGCCAAGCGTTCCTTTTGCCAATCATTTAAGATACAGCCACTACTGCGCAGAGCTAAATTGTCTTTTCCCCTTTCCCCTTCAGATCCTGTTGGCAAGAGGGAGCCTTCCCGTGGGCCAGGCCATGAAGAACGAGAGCGGCCCTACTGGCTAGCTTGGGCCCGCATCAAAGGGATTGGCCCCCACCGGCTCAAGCGGCTGGCGGAGTTTTTTGGATCCCTGGAGCGGGCTTGGCAAGCGGATGCCCCGGCCCTGCAGCAGGTGGAAGGCATTGGCCCCACCCTGGCCCAGGCTATTGTCTCTGCCCGTCCTGGCCTTGATCCCGAGCAGATCCTGGAGGAAACCCTCAAAGCGGGGATCCCCTTTCTCACGCCTGCAGATCCGGACTATCCGCCGCTGCTGTGGGAGGTGCCAGATCCCCCGCCCATTCTCTATGCCCTAGGAGAATGTCCCAATTGGCAACAGCCGGCTATTGCCATCGTCGGCACCCGCGCCCCTACGGCCTACGGTCGACAGTGGACCCAGAAAGTCAGCGCTGCCCTGGCGGAAGCTGGCTGTGTGGTGGTCTCGGGGCTGGCAACGGGGATCGACGGCATTGCCCACCAGGCCTGTCTGGATGCCGGCGGCCAGACGGTGGCCGTGGTGGGAACGGGGGTGGACAAAGTTTACCCAGCTCACCATCAAGCTCTCTACCGGCGCATCCTGGCCCAAGGGGCCATCCTCAGCGAATATCCCCCCGGCACGCCACCGGCCAAGGAGCATTTTCCCCAGCGCAACCGCATCATTGCCGGCCTCTGCCGCGCCACTTTGGTGATGGAGGCTCCGGAAACCTCGGGAGCGCTAATTACTGCTCACCTGGCCAACCACTACGGTCGGGAAGTGTATGCCCTGCCGGGGAACATCGACACGGCAGCAGCCCGTGGTTGCCTGCAGCTCATCCGCGACGGCGCCGGCATGATCCTGGGGATCGAGGAGCTGTTGAAAGACTTGGGCTTAGTTCAGGGATCCCCGCCCAAGACAGAACCCCAACCCACTGCCCCCACCGATCCCCGGCAGCAAATCCTATGGCAAACCATTGGAACCGAGATCCTCAGCATCGATGCCTTGGCCCAGGCCACCCAGATGGACATCACCACCCTCTCCAGCACCCTGCTCTTTATGGAATTGGAAGGCTGGCTCGTGCAACTGCCGGGGATGCGCTATCGTCGAGCGCGCTGAAGTCGGCCCCCCGCACTGCCTCTCCTGTGGGAGCGCGGCAAGTGGGATCCTCGTGGCGGGGATTGTTCACATGGGTGCTGACCGGATAAGCCACCATGGCCTCTGCCGGGTAGGGGCGAAGCAGGGGCAACAGCAGCTTGGGATCCTGCACCTGGGGATCCAGCCAAAGGTCGTAGTCGTTTTCCGTCAAAATCACGGGCATCCGCTCGTGAAAAAGCCGCATCAGGCGGTTGGCAGCGGTGTTGAGGATGGCACAGGTTTCCACCTCCACTCCCTCTGGGCTGCGCCAGCGTTCCCAAATCCCGGCAAAGGCAAATACCGGTCGATCCACCAGGTGAAACCAGTAGGGTTGTCTGCCCTTCTTGCCTGTACCCTGGTCGGCCCACTCGTAGAAGCCATCTGCCGGGATCAGGCAGCGACGACGGCGGAAAGCTTCGCGGAAAGAAGGCTTCTCGGCCACCGTTTCAGAACGAGCATTGATCAACCCGGCCTTGGCGGCTTGGCTCCAAGCGGGGATCAGGCCCCAGCGAAAATGGGTTGCCTTGCGCTGAAGGGATCCCAGCTCAATCATCGCCAGCACGGGCTGAGAAGGGGCGATGTTGTACCGGGAGACAACTGCCCTTTCTTCTGCTGCCACCGGCAAGCCGAAATGCTGCATCAGCACTTCTGGGGCCACTGCCAGGCTAAACCGTCCACACATGTTTGTCCCCCAGTCGCTCACCCCAAATGGCCTGCCGACAGGATCCCCTAAACCTTGGTGGAAATGCCCAGCAGTTGCAAGATCCCGCGCAGGGGAATCTCCACCCACTCGGGGCGGTGGTTCAACTCATAGCCCAGCTCGTAAATGGCTTTTTCCAGCAGATAGGCGTCCAACAACACCTCTATCTCTTGCAGGCTGCGGGGCAAAAAAGCCGCTTGGGAAGCCACCTGCAGATATTCGGCCAAAAAGCCCGCGCAGACCCAGCGGTGCCAAAACTGGGCCCACCGCATCATGTCGGGGCAGTGGTCGGCGCAGACCAAGCCGCTCTCCAGTTGCTGGCGCAAAGCTGTGTGGACAGCATAGTGGAAGGATCGCAGCATCCCCGCCACATCCCGTAAGGGGCAACGCTTGAGACGCCGTTCGCCCAAAGAGCGGGCCGGCTCCCCTTCAAAGTCGATGATGACAAAGTCTTTGCCGGTAAACAGCACCTGGCCCAGGTGATAATCCCCGTGGCAGCGGGTACGCAGGGCGGTGATCTTCCGCTCCAGGATCAGGCGGAAGCGGCTCATGATTTCCCCTTCTTGGTCGCAAACAGCCCGAGCCAAGTTGGCCTCTGCTTCCGGCAGCTTGGGGAGCTGCTTATAAGGACTCCGTCCCGCTGACGCGAACAGCAGCGGAAACACCTGCCCCACCAAGTTGCGCATGGACTGGTAAACGGAGCGCTGGTACAGGCTGGAGAAAGGCTCTGGGGCAAAGTCTTTGTTCTCCGTATCGGCAGCCAGGGCGATGTGCAGCTCGGCGGTGCGCTTGGCCAAGATCCGCACCGATTCTAGGTAGCTGCCGATGGTGGCGTAGGCCAGCTCCGGCAAGGGCTGTTGGGAAAGCTCCAAGAAGGATCCCTGCGGCACGGGCACGGGATCCACCTCTTGGTAGTGAACCAGCACCGCCTCAAAAAATTGCCCCAGGCTGTCCAGGGTGTAGTGCCAGGCATCTCCCTCGTTGGGGATGTACTCCTGCAAAATGGCCAGGGTAATGGGCTGATCGGCGGGATCAAACCCACGGGCCCCGCGACGACGGCGATACTCCAGGGATCCCAGCAGCCGCGGCACCCGCACTTGGGGATGGTGCTCCAGCAGGTAGCGGCCAATCTCCAGCTCGGGATTCACCCCTTCGGCCACCTTGCGGTAGACCTTGAGGATGTACCGGTTGCCGTAGACCACAGAGGTATTGCTCTGCTCGGCCTTGAGGATACGGGGTTCCAGGCTGGGGTCATACTCAAAAGCGCCAGAGGTGGTGGCCCAGAGCTCCCCGGAGCTGTGGCGCAGGCGCCCCTGCTGGGCGATGATCTGCAAGGCTAGGGACAAAAAGGTTTTATCCGCCAAAGCGTCGAAAAGAACCCCCGGCGGATCCCCGGCCACTTGCACAGGGGCAATGACCGCTTGCGGCATCTCCCTGCGCAGGTGCAGAGCCATCTCCTGAGTGGCGTAGCCTACCGGAAGGGAGTAGACTTCCGCTTCCCCCTGAGTGAACTCAGTTTGCAGAAGAATGATCTGGCCCCGAAAGGGGGGATCTGCCTCCCGGTTGCAGGGAATGGCATCCAAGATCTGGGCCGACTGGATCTGGCGGGCTTTGGAGCCGAACCAGCGACAACGGTAGAGATAGTCCCCCAAAAGCGCCTCCACCTGCTTTTGGCTTTCCCCTTGAAAGAGGCTTTCCCAAGTGCCGCTTGAGGGGATCAGGGTGGGCAGACGATCCAGCTCTTCCGGCTTGCTGTGGCTGGGGTGGATCCGCTCCGTTTGGGGCTCAAGGGAGAACCAATAGAAAGAATGGGGGCCTAGAGTCAAAAAATAGGGCAGTTGTCCGATGGGGGGAAACTCGGTGCGCCCGAAGATCTCCACCGGAATTAGTCCTTCCCACTCCGCCAAGTCCAGCTCCACGCACTGCACATAGCGGGAGAGGTTGGCCACCACCAAGATGCGCTCATCGCCAAAGGCCCGCATAAAGGCAAGCACCTTGCGATTTTCCGGGTGGAGCAGCTCAAAGGAGCCGCGGCCAAAAGCTTGGAATCGCTTGCGCACGGCGATGAGCCGCTTCATGGTCCACCACAGGGAATGGGGGTTGTTTCGCTGCGCCTCCACATTGACAGCTTCGTAGTGGTACTCGGCGTCGATGACGATGGGCAGATAAAGCTTTTGCGGGTTGGCCCGCGAAAAGCCGGCGTTGCGGTCGGCGCTCCACTGCATGGGGGTGCGCACGCTATTGCGATCCCCCAGGTAGATGTTGTCTCCCATGCCGATCTCGTCCCCGTAGTAGATGACCGGGGTGCCGGGCAGGGAAAACAGCAGGCTGTTCATCAGCTCGATGCGGCGGCGGCTGTTGCCCAGCAGGGGGGCCAAGCGCCGACGGATGCCCAGGTTCACCCGCGCATTGGGATCCTTGGCGTACACCTGGTACATGTAGTCCCGCTCTTCGTCGGTGACCATCTCCAAGGTGAGCTCGTCGTGGTTGCGCAGGAAGATGGCCCATTGGCAGGTTTCGGGGATGGGCGGGGTTTGCTGCAGGATGTCAATGATGGGGAAGCGATCCTCCATCTGGATGGCCATGAACAGCCGCGGCATGAGGGGGAAGTGAAAGTCCATGTGGCATTCGTCCCCGTCGCCGAAGTAGGCCACGGCATCTTCCGGCCATTGGTTGGCCTCGGCCAGCAACATGCGGTCGGGATAGTTGCGGTCGATGTGTTGGCGCAGGGCCTTGAGGAAGGCATGGGTTTCCGGCAGGTTCTCGCAGTTGGTGCCTTCCCGCTCGTAGAGATAGGGCACGGCATCCAGCCGTAGGCCATCCACCCCCATGCTCAGCCAGAAGTCCACCACCTCAAAGATGGCTTTCTGCACGGCGGGGTTATCGTAGTTGAGATCCGGCTGGTGGGAGTAGAAGCGATGCCAATAGTAGGCTTTGGCCACCGGATCCCAGGCCCAGTTGGAAGTTTCAAAGTCTTGAAAGATGATGCGGGCTTCTTTGTACTTTTCGGGCGTATCGCTCCAAACGTAAAAGTCTCGCTCTGGGGTGCCGGGAGCAGCCCGCCGAGCCCGCTGAAACCACGGGTGCTGATCTGAGGTGTGGTTGAGGATCAGCTCGATGATGACGCGGATCCCCCGTTGATGGGCGGCATCCAGAAAGATTTTGAAGTCTTCTAGGGTGCCCAAGGTGGGGTTAACGTTGGTGAAATCGGAGACGTCGTAGCCGTCATCCCGCAGGGGCGAGGGGAAAAAGGGCAGCAGCCAAATGGCCGTGATGCCCAGATCCTGCAGGTAGTCCAGCTTTTCCGTCAGGCCCTGGAAGTCTCCCACGCCGTCGCCATCGCTGTCGGCAAAAGCCCGCACCGGTAGCTCGTAGATGATCGCGTCTTTGTACCAGAGGGGGTTGTGGGTGAGGGGGGAGATGATGCTGCGCAGAGAGGTTCGGATCATCATGCTGGCAACAGAGACAGGATTGGGACACCTTGGCAACCCTAACCGTTGAATGGGGATCCCCTCAATAGGCTACAGCCTTTTCTTGGGTGCCAGGGATCCCCAGGGTCAGTGCGGGCTTTCTCGGGCTCAGGCAATGCCACTCCGCTTCTGGGCTTCCTTGCGAGAGACGGCTACGTGGCGCAGGCCGGTGCGGATCAGCTCCTGCTCGATCAGGGCAAAGAACCGCTGCCGATCCCCGCTCCTCACCACCGCCAAATGATGGGCTTCTGCCAAGGCGATGGGGTAGCCAAAGCCTTTGTGCACTTGGCTCAGCACGCCTGCCAAGGCCCGCTGCAGCAACTCCGCATCCTGGGCCACCCAAGCGGGAAACTCCAGGCGGGCAACCTCGGGTTCGCCCAGGGATCCCTCGCCAACATTGAGGTAACAACAGTGGACGTGGTGTTCCCCGAAGGCGTCCAGCACGCTGGCTCCGCAGCGCCAAAGGGGGCTGCGCTCTCCCGGCTGCAGCAGGGATCCCCAAAAGACGCGGTCTGCCAGGGGGGCGAAGGGATGGCAAGGGGGGGTTTTGTCGGCAAGGCAGTAGCGATAACATTCACAGCCCAGGTAGGGGCACAGCCCCAGGCGCAGGTAGTTAAGGGTTTCGCTGCTGCGAGAGGCGCTGATGTAGCCCACGAGAGGGATGCGGGCCGCCCGCAACTGCTCCAAGGTCGCCAGAATGGGATCCAACCAGGGGCGCCGGGCCGGCTGGGACAGAGGTTCCAGTCCCCAGGGGATCAGGGATCCATCCAAGAGCGCCAGCGTGATGCGGCGACGGGGCACCGACAGGGCCAACTGCGCCAGCTCCTCCAGTTCTGCTCGGGAGCGTCGTAAGGCCAGCACCTCTTCCGGCCCCAACGAAGGCTCCGTTCCGCTGCCGGGGTTGCGTTCACCTGGGGTGCGCCGTGGGCGAGAGTCTCGCCGGTTAAGGGGGGCGCTCGGCAACCCTTCTGCCCTCCGCTCCGGGGAAGAGGAGTCTGAGTGCCGGGCAAAGGATTCATCTCCATACAGCAGCAGGGGCTGGCTGTCCAACAGCGGCCACTCCTGGGTGCCGTAGTGGAGAACCACGCGCCCAACATTGATCAGCGAGCAATAGGCAATCTCGTGATGGCTGGGCAAAATCTGGGATCCATCCGTGGCCACCACCGTGTGTCGCCCCTGCAGAGGTTCAACCTTGGGCAGGGATCCCCAAGCTTCCGGCGGCTCGGCAGGGCTGGCGCAAACAAACGACAGATGGGATCCCCACTCGGCCCAGCGGGACTGCCAAACCTGCGGCTCCTGCTGCCAGCGCTCGAAAACTTGCCAGGCTTGGCGCAGGCGTTCTTGGCCGGCTTTCGACTCCTGTTGCAAGTGCCGGGTGAAGGCAGGAATTTGCCCGCTCAGCTTAACCAGATCCAGCATGGTGGTCACATCAGCGTTGCGTGGCAATAGGGCTGCCAGAAGCGGGGGGAGCCACATCTTGTCCTTCTGAGGAGTTGAGCAGCTCTTCCAGCGGAAACTCCCCATAGACCTCGCTGCTGTTGTTGGGGCTCTCCTGCAGGCGAACCCGGTGCAACTGCACCCCTAGCTCCCGAATGGGCAGAGTCAGCAGCCGCTGGATGTAGAGGGCAATGTTTTCGGCGGTGGGCACCACCTGGGCAAAGTAGGGGATGTCTTTGTTCAAAAAGGTGTGATCCAGAGGCTTCACCACCCACTCGTCGATCACCTGCTGCAAGGCTGCCAAGTCCACGATCATCCCCGTGCGCGGATGGATGGATCCCTTGACGGTGATCTCCAGGCCGTAGTTGTGGCCGTGGCCGTGGGGACGGGCACAGAGGCCGTAGATGGCGCTGTTTTCTTCAAAACTCAGGTGATCCAGAGCCAAACGGTGGGCAGCGCTGAAATGGGTGGCAACCGTCAGGTAGGCTTGCATGGCTTCTCCTCGGTAATCGGCCCAAAGTTCGGGATCCTCGTACAGACGGACGCTGGTCAGGGGCAGAGCCTCGGCCAGGCGTTGCCAAATCGCGTAGGCGATAAACTCGGTGGTGGGCAAGGTTTGGGCAAATTCCGGCCAAGCTTGATTCAGATAGGCAAAGTTGAGATCTTGAATCACCCGCTGCCGGATCACTTGCTTTACATCCGAGAGGTTGAGCACCATCCCGTAGTCATCCACCTCGCCACTCATGCCCACCTCCAGCACGTAGTTGTGGCCGTGGCCGGGAAAACGGGCATTGGGGCCAAAGCGGGCCAAGTTCTCGGCTTCTGAGAGCTCGGGCAACCAGTACCGGTGGCTGGCGGCAAATTGCGCCCGACGGTAGATTGTGCAGGTTCTGGGCATAAATGGAGAGGAGAGTACCTGCCAGGGGATCCACCCTTTCAGCTTGGCACACTCCCCGGCCCAGAGGGTGGAAATTCTCGGCGGCCCTCAGCCTGCCCTCCCAGTGGTCTTGCCGTCATCTCCGTCCTGCGCCAGGCCAGGCATTTCCCCTGCCGACCGAGTCGGCCCGTGCATACCCTCTGCATCCCCTCATTTCCCGGAAAGCATTCCAAGCAGGGTTTTGGCAGCGTCTTGCCCTGAGAGCCAAGCCCCCTCTATGCGACCCCCGGCGCACCAATCGCCGGCACAAACCAAAGGCAATCCCTCAGCGGCGGGAATACGGGTGCTTAGGCTGGCCAATCCCGTGGTTTCCAAAGGCAATGCGTAGCGCCAACGGTGCACCTGCATCCATTGTGGCGAAGCCAGCCAGGGATCCAGCCGTTGGGCCGCGTGGGCCAGCAATTCTCGACCGGCCTTTTCCAGCTCAGGTGGGCTGGCCTCCAGGTACAGAGATGACCACTCCGCCCCCCCATGCAAGACCACCACGGGCGAGAGTGGCTGTAGGCGCTTGCTGCTGTCCAGTCCCAGCCAGGCCAACATTGGATCTTCCAAGCACTTGATCCCCTTCCAGGGCGGTGGCGGTATGTTCTCGGAGTAGCCCGCCAAAACCGCAAGGCAGGGTTGATACTGGGCGGATCCCAGCAGAGACAACAGGTTATCAGCCGGGGGGATCCCTTCGCGGAGCAAAGGCAGCAACTGGGGGGCCGGGATTGTCGCCACCAAGGCAGCAGCCTCGTAGCATTGGCCGTTCTCCGCTTTCAATTGCCAGGTGGTTACCAAAGGTTTGAGGCTGACCACACGAGTTTGGGTGTGTACCGACAGCGGGGCAGCCAGGTGTTTGGCCAGCGTCGTCATGCCCTGAGGGCAGACATAGCGCGGTTTTTCATCGTTGGGATCCTCCGGGCGCAGCCCTTCTCGATCCAGCACATGCAGCGAGCGTGTCCATTCCGTCAGCAGCCCCAGGCCCAGCAGCTCCTTCACCCAGCGATGAAAGCCATCCGAGTCGGCGGTCAGGTATTGAGCTCCATGATCCACCGGCACCGTTTGTCCAGCATGTTCAACTCGACGGGTGGCCATGCGCCCGCCCAAGCCTGCCGATTTTTCCAGCACCAGAACCTGGAGCCCTGCCCGCAGCAGTTGCCTTGCACACACCAAGCCGGCCACTCCGGCCCCAATAACAATCACATCAGCGGATTTTGGGCTTGTCCCCTCGGAGGGCGTTACCGCTGCCTGGGTCTCCTCACCTAGCATACTGAGCCTGCCGGCTGTGAGCGGATCCGCACGTTCAGCTCCCCCCTCTGCCAAAGGGGTTGTTGCCTCTTTCGCCGAAGAGCTTGGCCTCCCCCTTGATGGCAGCCTTGATGATGTTGTAAGCAGCCCAGGCAACCACCAAAACAATGGGCGACAAAACGATCAGCGGACGAAGATCAATGTCCATGGTTTTCATCCCCCCCTAACATAGATTTACCGACTGCTCGGAACAAGAGCCTCCAGGGTTGGCAACTGCCGGAATCCCGATAGGGTGAAACCATTTTCGACTCTGGATCCCGCACAAGCTGAGGTGCAACTCTGGAAAGATGGCTAAGTCCAGAATAAACCTAAATGGGGATCCCTACCGGACAGACTTTGCCCCATCTGGACTGCTGAGGCGGGAGCCAACAGGCCCACACCGAGAATCGCGTCCAGAACTAGCGTACCCAGCAGGGGCGTACAATCGACCCCGATCAACCGCTAACTGCCGCCAAAGCCAGCAACCGAGCCAGTTTGATATTGCTGCCCATGAGAGGATCCCTGTTTTGGGGAGTTCCCCGGAGCCCATCTTGGCGCCCCTCTGCCTTTCCGAGGGTTTCTAAGCTGTTTCTAGACCATTTCTAGACTGCGGTGTTCAGTCTAGGGTGAGATGCCTGGGCCATTGAGGAAAGCCTTTGGCCGAGTGCATTACTGTTCCGCAACGCCGACGCGACCAACGTTTTAGGTGTGGGTGCAGTGTCCTAGTTTGAATCGAGATGACCATCATGACTGTGCGCTAGAAAGGGTTGTCTCTCGGCTCTCTTTCAGTTGCTGTAGATTTTGCCCAGGGCAGCCGGCGGGCGGGTTTGGCGGGTGCGGCTCAGCACTCCCGATAGAACCCCCATCGTCAACACAAAGGGCAAAGCCTGGATCAACACGGGCGGCATCACATCTCCTCCCTGCAGTTGGATGGCCAGGGCGTCGGTGGCTCCAAACAACAGCGTTGCGCCCAAGATCCCGAAGGGATGCCACTTGCCGAAGATCATCGCTGCCAAGGCGATAAAGCCCTTTCCTGCTGACATGTTGCGGACAAACTGGTTCAAAAAGCCGATGGAAAGATAAGCCCCCGCCAGGCCCCCCAACAAGCCGGAGAGCAGCACCGCCGCGTAGCGCATACCCAGGACGTCCACCCCCATGGTGGCAGCAGCCTGAGGATGCTCTCCCACCGCTCGCAGCCGCAAGCCCCAGGGCGTTTTGAACAGCAACCACCAGGAGATCGGCACCAACAGAAAGGCCAGGTACACCAAGGGGCTAAACCCATGCCATAACGGCAGCCGATTGACAATTTCCTGAGAGTTGGTGGTGTTGCCGTAGAAGGATTGCAGCACCAGCGAAGGCACGCTCATGGCCAACAGGTTGATGGCGGTGCCGCTGACAATTTGATCAGCTCTGTAGCGGATGCACATCAGCGCATGCACAAAGGCAATGGCCACTCCCCCCAAGGCGCCGGCCAACAGACCCACCCAAGGGATCCAACCCACCTGGGCTGCTGGAGTCTGGGCCAGAAGGGGAGCCTCCAGGCGTTGGGTGGTCACTGCCGCCGCCAAAGCCCCAAACAAGATGATCCCTTCCAGGGCAATATTGACCACGCCGCTGCGTTCGGAGTACATGCCCCCCAAGGCCGTGAGCAACAGAGGGGTAGTGGAGCGCAGGGTAGCCGGGATCAAAGCCCAAAACAGAGTTGCCATATTGCTCCGCAGCGCCAGCGCAAACGAGATCTCCGCTCAGAGGTACTCAAGTTGAGCGTTCATCGCAGTCCATTTCCACCTGGGCTGCCTGCAAGGGATCCGTGAAATAGCCGGGCAACAGGCCACCTGCTGCAATGAACAAGACGATCAAAGCTTGTAGAGCGGTCACCAATTCTCGGCTGATCCCCAATTCCAGATTGAGCCGCAGCCCCCCCGTCAAGAGTACCCCAAACAGCAGTGCTGTGAGGACGATGCCCAGAGGAGAGTTTTGCCCCATCAGGGCCACCGCAATGCCATCAAAACCGACCTGGGCAGGCAAGGATTGCTTGAGGCGGTATTCTTCGAGGCCGGCCCCCAGAACATAGTGGGTTGCAGCCAGCCCCGCCAAGGCGCCGGAGATGGCCATGGCCCAGATTTGCTTTTGGCCCAAGTCCACCCCGGCATATTCTGCCGCTCTGGGAGAAAAGCCCATGGCCCGCAGCTCATAGCCCTCCAAGGTTCCCCACAGATAGACATTCACCACTGCCACCGCCAGCAGCGCAATCAAAAAGGCCCCGTTCAAGCGGATGGCGGCCAACCCTGTGGGCACCTCCACCGGCCAACCGGGCAAGATGCCCCCCAGCAGATATCCCCCCAGCCCTGCCGCCAGGGATCCGATGCATCGTCTTTGCAGGGGCCAGCCTCTGCAGAGCAGGTAAAACCCCACCCCGGCCAACAGGGCCAAGGGCCAAGCCCAAGACAGCGTCCCGGGGCCGGATCCCTGTAGCCCCAGCAACTCCAGCAGCGAGGGCAGCCGCGATTCGGGGCGAATTTCGTAGCTACGGGCTTCTGGGCCGGGGGCCTTGAAGGGCAAAGTGACCGGATAGCCGAAAAAACGGTACTGGTTGGCCGAAATTAAAAACAAGAAGATTGAGGCGGCAATGTAGTTCATCATGATCGTGTTGATGACCTCGTGGGTGCCGAAGCGGGCCTTGAGCCAACCGGGGATCCCACCCCAAAGGGCTCCACCGGCAGCCGCCGCCAAAACCGAGAGGGGCAAAGTCAGCCAACCTGGCCCCGGCAGGTATACCCCCACCAGCATGGTGGCAATGGCTCCCATCGTCAGTTGTCCCGGCGCGCCGATGTTGAACAAGCCCGCGTGAAAGCCAAAGGCCACCGCCAACCCCGTAAAAATCAGAGGAGTGGCCAGCAGCAAACTCTGGAACAACCCGGGCAGATGAGTGATGGGGCTAAACAGCACCTGAAAGGTGTAGGTGATCAAGTCCAGTTTGGTGCTTAGCTTTACAAAAAAAGGCGAATCGGGCGAGGAGCCCAGGCCGGGCCGCAGCAACCCCACCACCACCGCCCCTGCTGCCACCGCCGCCCCCAAGGCAGTCAGGGGGACGATGATCTGCCGCCGCCGCACCAAAAAGGCTTTTCCCCCCGGCAACTGCAGCCGCCCCAGCAGCAACAGCAGCAGGGCATAGGCAAAGCTGGCATAGCTGGCCAAAGAAGGGCTGAACCGCCGCAACGGCAACCGAGTTGGCGGGATCCCTTCCGCCAGGGCCGCCCTGTTCACCGCCCCCACTGCCCCATAAAACCAGAGCAAGCCCAGCCCAAACAGAACTAGACCGCCCACCCCCAAGCTGTACAGCCAGCGGGCCCGCACTTGCCGCTCTTTGATCCCCAGGGCCAGACACGACAACAGCGCCAACAGCACCCAGGCCCAGCTCAACCCTGGGATCCAACCCACCGCCAAAGTATCCGGGATCCCCAACTGCTGCGGGTCGATGAGGCCAAAGGTTCCTGCCAGCACCCCTGTGCCGCCGAACTCCCGCCTCAGCACCCACCAGGGGCAGAGCAAAAACAGCAAAACGGCGCTCAGATTGGTCAGCAACAGCAGCATGGGCAGAGATTCAGCAAAACCAAAGGGAATAATCCGAAAAGATAGCAGCCAGCCCTCTTCTCAGCTCCTCAGCTCAAGACACTTCTCACGGGAAAGTGCTCCGCACCGCCGTCGCGAACGAGGCCAGTTGGATCCGTTCTGGCCTCAAGTCTCGAATCAAAGTGGTGCGTAGAGGTGCTGGGGTCAGGGATTCGGCGTAGGCAGAGTTGAGATAAGTCGAATACTCAGAAAACCCGCCGGAGTCGGATCCCGCCGCCAGGTAGGTTTTGAAAAAAGCAGTGGCCAAGCCCTTGAGCAAGGGGCGAGCTGACTGGGGATCTGGCCCGATCAACTCCTGCGGCACCGGGAAGGCCCCCTGGCCACCCCCACCCAGGAAGGTGAAATGGGTGGATCCCTCCACTATCGCCAAATAGCGCTGCTGGGATCCCAGCCAGGTAAAGGGTTCAATCTGCTCTGCTAGGGCGGGGGTAAAGTAATCTTCGCTGCCCGACATTATCATCACCGGGATCCCCACTTGGCCTAGCCCTTCTGGGCCAAACACCGTGCTGGTGAGGGGGTTGAGGGCAAACACCGCCTGAATGCGCGCATCTGCCAACTGCCCCGCCTGCGCGGCCAGGTTGGAAGCCTGGAACACCTCTATCGCCCGACATTGCAACAACAGAGAAACATTCAGGGTCAGCTCCAAGGAATGGGATGTCTGGCAGTTCTCTTGCAAGCGGGCTGGATTGAGCGCAGCCCCTGCTGCCGCCAACACCGTGTATCCCCCCAAAGACTGGCCGAACAGTCCTGCCGACTTTACATCCAGCCTGCCCCAGCGGCTGGGATCTTGCTGTGCCCTGAGTTCCAGCTCGTCCAACAGCAGAGAAATATCCTGGGGCCGCGCCACCCACTCATAGGGCCCCGGCAAAGAGCCAAACCCTGACAAAAAGCTGCGCACCCGCTCCACATCGGTGCCCGGATGCTCCAACACCGCCACCGCAAACCCCCAAGAAGCCAAATGGCGGGCCAAGTAGGCAAAGGTATTGCGGTCAGAGGCAATGCCGTGGGAGATCACCACCAAGGGGATACGCCCCTTCCCCTCCGGCAGATAGACTTCCACCGACACAGGCGTATCGCGCCAAGGGTTGACCAACTGGAAGCGCTCCACCTGCCACTCCAACTCACCCGGCTGCTCGGGGCTAAGGTGAGGTTGAGCTGAGTCTTGGGCTGCCATGCTGAGAGAAGCGCTGGAAGATGCCCACTCAGCTTTCCGCCCGGCCTCTTCTCGCAGCCTTGCGATCACCAGATCCCGCTGGCGGAAGAGTTGACCGGCCTCTCGCACCAAGCGAATGCTCATATCCAGATCGATCTGCAACTTCTCCAGCGGGTAGCGGCGCAACACATTCACCAACGTCAGCCCCTCGGGATCCCCTGCCGCCAGGATCAATGCCGCCCGCAATGCATAAAACTCTGCTTCTCCATCTCCGTGCAATACTAGGGTCAACCGCCGCAGCAGATCTTCGCCAATCGCAGAGTAGGTAAACTGGCTGACCGTAACCTGGTCAAGGTCAAAATTACGTGTCAGCAAATCCGCCAAAGCTGCCTGTTGCTCTGGCGTGAGCCGCCGCAGATAAAAATCCAACTGCCGGCTTACCGCGCCATTGTGGGCAAACCGGGCCAGATCCTCCACGGGCAAAGAGAACTCAATCAAAGGCGGCAGAAACACCCACAAGCGCTCTGCGCTCCACGCCCGGCCCGGCCCAGCCAAAACTGTCGCCAGTCCTAGGCCCAAGGCAAACACCCCCTGCAGCCACCGCACGGCTACAGAACCCCCTTGGAGCTAGGGATCCCTTCTTGTCGGCGGGGATCCCGTTCTACGGCCATGCGCAGGGCGCGGGCAAACGCCTTAAAACTGGCCTCGACAATATGGTGGGCATTGAGGCCGGCAGCCTGGCGAATGTGCAAAGTGAGCTGGGCGTGGTTGACCACCGCCTGATAAAACTCCCGCACCAACTGGGTTTCGTAGCGGCCAATGCGCTCCGTGGGCAGCTCCAGGCCATAGCTGAGGTGAGGACGCCCGGAGAAATCCAGCACCACCTGCACCAAAGCTTCATCCAAAGGTGCCCAAAAATGGCCGAAGCGATGAATGCCACGCCGATCCTGCAGAGCCTGCGCCAGGGCTTGTCCCAGCGTGATGCCCACATCTTCGTTGGTGTGGTGATCGTCGATGTGCAGATCCCCTATGGCCTTGATCTGCAGGTCGATCAGCCCGTGGGTGCTGAGCTGGGCCAGCATGTGATCCAAAAAGGGGATCCCGGTGTCGATCTCGTAGTGGCCGCTGCCATCCAGGTTCAGACGAATTTGAACATCCGTTTCCCCGGTGCGACGGTGAACAAGGGCAGTTCTGGGGTGGAGCAGGCGCGAGGAGTCGATGGCAGTCATGGAAGTGGCCGAGAACGCTGTGGAGCAGCAGGTAGGCTCCAGCTCTAGAATTGCACAAGCCTGCGAGCATCGGCACCACACGGCCTAAGCAGTGAGGAGCGAGAAGAGAGGCTCTTTCCTTTCTCCGCCCTGCTCTTTTTTCCCTTGGAATTGCCGTAGAGTGCTGGAAGAGAGTGTTGAAGAAGGGGTTGCCGTTTGCAGGATTGGCAGCAAATCCAACAGGCCCTCAAGCAACACTGGGGTTACGAGACGCTGCGCCCACCGCAGGATCAGGTGATCCAGGCTCTGCTGGACAAGCGCGACGCGCTGGTGGTGTTGCCGACGGGGTTTGGCAAATCCCTGTGCTTTCAGCTAGCAGCTCTGCTGCAAAGGGGGGTGATGCTGGTGGTTTCACCCCTAATCGCCCTCATGGAAGACCAAGTTCAGGATCTTTGGAAACGCAAGCTGCCGGCGGCCTGTCTCCACAGCGAACTGGATCCGGCCCTGCGCAAGCGGGTGTTGAAGGCCCTTGAGGAAAACCGACTGCGCCTGCTCTATTTGGGGCCGGAGACTCTATTCAGCCCCCCCGTTTGGCAACGGCTGCAACAGCCTCAGGTGCACATCAACGGCCTGATCGTGGATGAGGCCCATACGTTGGTGCATTGGGGGGGATCCTTCCGGCCCGACTACCGCCGTCTGGGATTGCTGCGCCCGGCTCTGGCCCCGGTGAAGCCCTCTTTTCCCATCGCCGCTTTTACCGCCACGGCTGACCCCCAAACCTGCAGCCGCCTCAGCCAAATCCTAGAGCTGCGGGATCCGGAGCACATTCGCGCCGATCCCCTGCGGGCCAATATCTCCCTCAATGTGGCGATAGCCTGGAGCCCGGCGGATCGCCGTCGTCGTCTGCTGCGATTCCTGGGCGAGAATCCCGGGTCGGGTCTGGTCTATGTGCGCACCCGACGGGATGGGGAAGAGCTGGCCGAGTGGCTGGGCCGACAGAACCTAAAAACCGCCACCTACCATGGGGGACTGGAAGCGGGATCCCGCCGTCGGCTGGAACGGGCCTGGCTGCAGGGGGAACTGCGCTTTCTGGTCTGCACCAACGCCTTTGGCATGGGCATCAACAAGCCGGACGTGCGTTGGGTACTGCACTTTCATCCCCCGCCCAGCTTGATGGATTATTTGCAAGAGGTGGGGCGAGGTGGTCGGGATGGTGGCCCTTGCCGGGCCCTGATGCTGGTCTCGGAGCCGGCGGGCCTGCTGGATCCCAGCGATCGCCGGCGCCAAGCCTATTTCTATTCCCAGCAGGAGCGCCTTCAGGCCCGAGCACGCCACCTGCTGCAAACCTTGCCTCAGCAGGGATCCTACGCCGACCTGCCGCCTGGAGAGGCACGGGTGGCCTTGGGTCTGCTGCAGGAGATGGGCTGTTTGCGGTGGCCGGATCCCTTTCACTTTCAGGTGTTGCACCGCCGTTGGCAGCCTTTAAGACGAGAGGATCCCTGGCAAGGGATGGAAGCCCTCATCCACGCCCGCGGCTGTCGGTGGCAGGCGATCTTGCCCTATTTTGGCTACCCTGGGGAGCAGCCCGGCCTGCCCTGTGGCACCTGTGACCGTTGTCGGCTTTCTCGTTAGCCCTCAACAGCCCGCTGCGAGCCGCAACCGGCAGGAGTGGCTATCATGATCTGCGTTTCTGCAAAGGGAGCAGTTCCCCTTGCTGACGAACTTTCGGCTGTGCCTATGAGTGTTTCCGGATCTCCGCTCGAGGAACTGGATCGACCCTTGTCCCTAGCCCGGCAGGTGGCGCAACTGTTGGTGGTGCCGGTCTCGGCCCGTCTGGGATCCCCAGCCTGCTGTCGAGACACCCTCAAGCGACTGATCCAGGAAGTGGGGATCGGGGGCATCTGGATCACCGAAGGACACGTAGCAGAAGCCCTGTTGCGGGTGGAAGAGGTGCAGGCATGGGCTGCTCTGCCCCTTTTGGTGGCGGCAGAGGCCGGTCGTGGGCTGGCCCTACAGGGGGCTACCTCTTTTCCCCATCCCCTGGGGTTGAGCCGTCTGGGATCAGAGGCAGAACGCTGGGCGGAACAGTGGGGTCGGATTACGGCGCGGGAGGCGGCAGCCATCGGCATCAATTGGCTGCTCAACCCGGTGGCAGAGCCACTGGGGGAGCTGGCTTTGGCGGAGGATCCCCTATCTGCTTTGCAACTGGCGCGAGCTTTCGTGCGCGGATGTGAGCAAGCGGTTCCAGAAGGGATCCTGACCACGGCCAGCTCCTTTCCGGGCAAAGGGGGATTCAAGTCGGTTCAGGCCGGAGCGGAGCGGGTTCCAGCCGCCTTGGCGGGCCGTAGGCCGAAGGCAGCAGATATCCCCTGGTGCCCCCGATTAACCCTGACCCTAGCCCAGCTCCAAGAGGGACCTTGGCTGCCTTTTCGAGGTTTGGTGGAGCAGGTGGGGGCGATCTTGGTTTCCCACGTGGTGCTGCCGGAGTGGGATGAGCGCTGGCCTATCACCCTGCTGCCGGGGCGGCTGACCCAACTGCTGCGCCAGGAATGGGGGTTTGGTGGGCTTATCGTCGTGGATAGCCTCGATCAAGGCTTTCTGGCAGAGCTGGCCGTTCGCGTTAGCGGGACGGAGTCCTTTCCCAACTCATTGGCCGTGCGGGCTTTCCAGGCCGGTGCCGACCTAATTTTGGCCCCCCCCGATCCAACGGCATCCTTGGCAGCCGTTTTGGAAGCGGTGCAACAGGGATCCCTCAGCACAGACCAGCTTGCCCAGTCGGTGACGCGGGTGCTGCGGGCCAAACAGCGACTCCTACCCGCCGCCTCAGCTCTCCTCCAACAGGTGTGGCCGGCCCTGGCAGAAACCGACTTCAGCGCCCTTGGCGGATGGATGGGAGCCAAGGATCCCACGGATCCAGCCCTCAACCGTGGCTCTCCCGCCGAGCAACTGAAGCCTTTGCTGTTGGGGGATCCCATCTCCAAGGACAAGGACTCCGTTCCGCGGACGCGAACGGCGTTGGGAAAGTTGTTCAACAGGCGCTCCCACCTGACCTCTGCTCTGCACAGAGCCGCACAGCTGGGATCCCTCTTGGCCGAGAAGGATATCGCCCCCTGTCAAGCGGCTATGGCCCGCGGTGGCGTGGAAGGAGGCCGGCCCCTCAGCCCGCCCGCAGAGCCCGGATGGTTGAACTGGATCTGGCAGGATCCCCCCTTGGGTGCTGCCGATGTGCAGTTGCAATCTCCCGCCCTGCATGTTCCGGCTGCCTTAGGCATGCTTCCTGTGCTCAGCGATGCTCTTACCCCCCTACCTTGGCTGGAAGCTGCCCTAAACAACGCCCCAGGATTCATCTTCCAAGGTTTCCTTCGGGATCCCTTGCCCAACTATGTGCTGGATTGGCTGCAACAGCATCGGGAGCGGGTGGCAGCGGTCGTCATTTATGGTAATTTATCTCTCTACCGCCGCCTGCAGGCGCACTTTCCATGGGCCAATGCCATCCACAGCCTCAACCGGGATCCCTGGGCCCAAGCGGAGGTGATGGGGCGGCTCTTTCCCAACCGTCCCCCCTCAGAGGGATCAAAGTCTCACGTGGCCCAGCCAACCATTAAGAAAAAGTAAATGCCATTACAGATTATTGGCAGGAAAGGGCTCCTGGGTTATCGTGTTGGTTGAAATGTAAAAAATGTAAAAGGTTGAAACGGTTTCTCTCAGCGTTGTCTGTGCCTCCCTCCCTCTCAGACACTCCTCAATCCTGCAGCAGCCAGTCGTCAACTGGCAGTTGGGTTGAGTTTGAGCAAAAGCGACTTCAACCTCCATCCCAACGACGTTTACAACCCTTCCTCAAATCCTTGCAGCAGTTCTTTACAAGTGTCTGGTCTCAAAAAACTCGGCTGGGTCTTGCCCTCCTCAGCCTGGGGCTGGGGATATTCGCTTGGGCTTGGCTGGGTGCCGGGGCTCGTCTGGATCCCTATACCGAAGCCGTCCTCAGCTTACAGGGGCAGGTTAGCCATGGTGCATCCTTGTTTGCCCTCAACTGTGCCGCCTGTCATGGGGAAGAAGCGGATGGCCGGGTAGGGCCCAGTCTGCGGGGGGTGAGCAGCCGCCGCTCGGATCGGTTTATCATTCAGCAAGTGACCGGTGGCAAAACGCCTCCCATGCCCCAGTTCCAGCCGGATCCCCAGGAGATGGCGGATTTGCTCAGCTACTTGAAAACCCTCTGAGGCCGTTTCATGGGCCTGCCTCAGCAGCTTGCTTGCTATGCTCTCTGGCTGGCCTCCGTATTCGCTTTTGCGGAATGGTTGCGCTCCCGCCAGGTGGACGGGGAATGGGTGCGTAAGGTCATCCACATCGGCGTGGGCAATATCATTTTGTTGGCTTGGGCCTTGCAAGTGCCCCGCTGGCTGGGGGTGGGATTCTCTCTGGTGTTCGCCGGCTTGGCGCTGCTCTCCTACCGAGTGGCCATCTTGCCCAGCTTAAATGGGGTCGGTCGCCGCAGCTTTGGCACCTGTTTCTACGCCATCAGCATTGGTCTGTTGCTGTTTTGGTTTTGGCGGCCACAGCGACAGGTTTTCGCGGTGATCGGCATATTGGTGATGACGTGGGCCGACGCCCTGGCGGGCTTGGTGGGCAAAACTTGGGGCAAACACCCCTACCAACTGGGATCCATTCAAAAAAGCTGGGAGGGATCCCTGACCATGTGGGTAGTGAGCAGCTTGGTGATTGCAGCTCTGCTGCTGGGGTACTTTGGCTTCTCTCTCCCTTTGCTCGGAGTGAGCCTTTTGGTGGGAGGGATAGCTATGGGACTGGAGGTGTTCTCTTGGTGGGGGTTGGATAACCTGACCGTGCCCCTGGCCAGTGCCGGCCTCTGTTTCGTCTTGATCCAGATCCTCAATTATTTGTAACGCTTGCTACAAAACGTTCCTCTCCCGTCCCCGGCGGTATAGCGTGGAAACAGCCCTTTCTTCTTCTCCACCATGGCTGCAAGTCCTGCGCTGGCCTCTTCTGCCCCTCCCTCTCCCGCCCATATCTGTCCCCTTGCCCAGGCCTGCAGCTACCTAGATTGGGCAGCTCGCGAGCTGAAACTGGATCCCGGCTGGGTGGCAATCCTCAGCACCCCCCGTAAAGTGGTGACGGTGGCGATCCCCGTGCGGCTGGATAACGGACAAATCCAAGTGCTGGCCGGCCATCGGGTGCAGCATTGCAACGTTCTCGGCCCCTACAAAGGGGGGATCCGCTACCATCCCGCGGTCACCCTTGAAGAGGTATCGGCCTTAGCGATGCTCATGACCTGGAAATGTGCCCTTATGGGCATTCCCTACGGTGGGGCCAAAGGGGGGATCCCCCTCGATCCCAAGCGTTATTCGGTCTCGGAGCTGGAGCGCATCACCCGCCGTTACACCAGCGAGCTGATCAAGGATATCGGCCCTGCAGAGGATATCCCCGCTCCAGACATGGGAACTTCCGCCCGCGAGATGGCCTGGGTGATGGATACCTATTCCATGAATGTTGGGCATGCGGTGCCGGGAGTGGTGACGGGCAAACCTCTCTCGATTGGGGGATCCCGAGGGCGAGAACTGGCCACCGGACGGGGGGTGATGATCACGGTACGGGAAGCCTTGGCCCGACATGGTGGATCCCTGGCAGGGGCAACGGTGTTGATCCAAGGCTTTGGCAATGTGGGCGGGGCAGCGGCCAGCTTGCTGTATCAGGCAGGAGCCAAAATTGTGGCGGTTTCCGGTAGTTCTGGGGGCCTTTATAACCCCAAAGGACTGGATATCCCAGCCCTCAAAGCCCACATGAAGGAACGGGGAGGCCGCATGGCGGGCTTTCCGCAAGCTGAGCCCATTAGCAATGCCGACCTGCTGGTGCAAAAAGCGGATGTGTTGATCCCTGCTGCTCTAGAGAACCAAATTACCGAAGCCAATGCCCACCAAATTCAAGCCCGGATTGTGGCAGAAGCTGCCAACGGGCCAACCACCCTTGCCGCCGACCGGATTTTGGAATCGCGAGGGATCCAGGTATTGCCGGATATCCTAACCAATGCCGGTGGAGTGGTGGTGAGCTATCTGGAGTGGGTGCAGGGACTCTCTTACGTCTTCTGGGATGAAGAGCGAGTTTATCAAGAAATGGAAGGTCTGATGGTACGTGCCTTTGAACGGGTGGTGCAGGAGGCAGAACGGCGGCAAGTGTCGCTGCGACTGGCTGCCTACACCCTAGGGGTAGGCCGAGTGGCCCAAGCCCTACAGGATCGCGGCCTTTACCCGTAGACGCTCCCCCACCTGGAGACCGGGAACTCTTGGCTCAACAAGCCCACTTGCCAGGGTTCGGCTGCCCAAACTCTGCTGGAGGTAGTCCTTTTCTCAAGCCCGACGGCGTTCTTGCTCCTGCTTTTCCTGCTGCTGCCATTGCTTGAGCAGCTCTTTTGCCGCCTGCGGGGTAAAGTAGTCCAGCTCCATCAGCTTACGGTAGGTCAGAATTTGTCGCATCTCCAGGGGCATATCTGCTTTTTGGTAGAAGTAGCGAATGCGATTGATGTTTTGCTCCATTTCGGTAAACTCTTGCTCCCGCTTGATCTGCCTTTCCTGCTTGAGCACTTCATGGGGAGCGGACAGGCGGCTGTAGTTAGGGATCCGTTGCGTGCCTGTGGTTTTGCTCGCAGCAGGCAGACGGTGGCCTCCGGTTTGTCGGCTGTTGGCCTTGTTGGAGTTGAAGAAGAAAGAGAGCATCGGCAAACCTTACACAAACAGATAGACGGCGGGAGCTTAACGCCAAGTCAACAATATC
Organism: Synechococcus sp. R50.1; assembly: GCF_047462115.1. Classification (NCBI taxonomy): domain Bacteria; kingdom Bacillati; phylum Cyanobacteriota; class Cyanophyceae; order Synechococcales; family Synechococcaceae; genus Synechococcus; species Synechococcus sp. R50.1. The sequence continues at coordinate 54,372 of NZ_JANSIN010000011.1, forward strand.
AAGTTTAGGTGAAGAAGCCTGTGATCCCGATCCTTCTTGGAAAAACCCGTACTGCTGACGAGGCGCTGTATCTCTCCGCCTCTCCTACCCCCTCGGATGGTTGAGGGAAAGATGAGGTTTGGCCTCAAACCAATCTATTCGTAAATTAAGCCTACCGTACTTACACGGAAATTGACCAAGATCACGTCCGAGAGTACAAGGTATTTAAGTATCTTCACGTCTTTTCGTTCGGGATCCCTGTATCGGATGTACTTTCCCGCAGGCCGCTACAGGTGGGATTCATCTCCGCTCAGCAGCCAAGTGACCGATACCCCCAACGCCTTGGCAAAGGCCACCAGTTCTTTGTCAATGACGCGCCGTTTTCCCTTTTCCACCTGGCCAATTTTGACGTAGTCCAACTGCACACCGTACTTGGCCAAGCGACCCGCCAGTTGATCTTGGGTGAGTTGCAGCTTCTCCCGTACCCAGCGCACCCGTTCCCCAATCAAGTTGGCCGATGGATGGTGCCGGTCGTTAGACTCCATAGGAGCAGAAAGCCGTAAATATTCTTTTCCAGACTGAGGAAGTTGAGGGATCCTCACATGGTAGCCTGAGCTGGCAAGGTTCCCTTTTCCTGGGATCGCACCCGGCAGCCGTTGAGCTGACTGGCTCAGGAACAATCTTATCTCAAGGTCTAGATCGAAAATCGCTTACCGCTTTTTGCCGGGCAACCCCTTGCCTACAAGGACTTGACGGATGGGATCCCTGCTGTTCCCGCATCCAAGCGGAAAAATCTCCGGACAAAAAAGAGGGTCATGATCGATTTTCGCTCGCAGCAGCAGCAGAAACCTTTTTAGACTGGGAGATGAAGTTCTCTCCTCACCTGGCCGTGGTTTTTTCTCGTCCTCATCCTGAACACTCTGCCTCTTCGCCTCAGGAGTTCGACGATCTCTGGTTCGACCCCGAGTCTGCCCCCCAAGATGCTCTTGCAGAAGTTGATCCAGAGCCGGTTGCCGGCGGATCCCGGTTGAATGAAGACGCTGTCGATCACTACCTGAATACCATCGGTCGCGTGCCCCGCATCGATCACGCTGAGGAAATCGAGCTGTCGCGCAAAATTCAGCAAAAGCTCCTCATCGATCAAGCCCGGCAGGAATGGCGGCAACAGCGGGGGGAGGATCCCAGTGACGAGGCTCTGGCCGAGGCCCTGCAGATTTCCGTATCCACCCTTCGCTCCCGCATCCGACAAGGGGAGCAGGCTCAGCGCAAGCTGGTCAACGCCAACCTGCGCCTGGTGGTCAGTGTTGCCAAAAAATACCTCAATCGGGGGGTGCCCTTTTTGGATCTGATCCAAGAGGGCAATATCGGGTTAATTCGGGCCACCGAAAAATTCAATGCCGAACGGGGGTTTCGCTTCAGCACCTACGCCCATTGGTGGATTCGCCAAGGCATTACCCGCTGCATTGCCAACCAAGCGCGGACGATTCGCCTGCCGGTACACATGGTCGACAAAGTACGCCTGCTCAAGCGCACCAACCGCGAGCTGATGAAGCTGCAGGGGAGGCGGCCCACCGAAGCGGAGCTGGCAGAAGCCTTGGGCATTAAAGTCAAGAAACTGCGCATGATCCAACAGGCTGCTGCTTTGCCCCTGTCGCTGGATGTGCCGGTCGGCCAGGAAGGAGAAAGCCGCCTTGGAGATTTGCTGCAAGATGAGCGGCAAGAGCAGCCCTTTCAAGGGATCCTCGTGCAATCGATGCAGCAGGATGTGCGTTCTGCCATGCAAACCCTGAAGCCGATTGAGAGGCAAGTGCTGGAGTTGCGCTATGGGTTAGACGGGCAACAGGCAAGAACCCTGCGGGAGGTGGGGGATCACTTCAACCTGACGCGGGAGCGGATTCGTCAGATCGAGCGGGATGCCCTGCGCAAGTTGCGGGTGGGCTATTCTTCGCGGGCTTTGGCCCAGTACATTCGCTAGTGGCTACAGGCCTGGCAGACCGATTTCCTGGCCAGCCTCTGCCCAGGGATAGCCTTTTTTCAATCTTCTTGGGTTGAACACCATAGCTCCTTGAAATGGCGATCAAGGGATCCCTTATCCCCACGGCCAGATCTGGTCAAGACGACTTTAGCGGGCAACTTCTCTGGCTGTTAACTCGGACGATCTGCTTTCTCCAGTGTTAAGGCACGATACTGCCAGCGCCTTGGCCTTTGTGCATTTCTGCCCTTGATCACCGGCATAGTAAAAAGGCTCAGGTCGTTGACCCAAGCCCGCCTCAGCATACTCATACCAGATGCCAGGAACCAGACTTGAACTGGTGACACGAGGATTTTCAGTCCTCTGCTCTACCAACTGAGCTATCCCGGCTCTGGATCTACTATCTTACGATGCCGAGAGGGCTTTCGACAACTGGTGGCGCCCCCAATTTAGCCAATCAATTTCTCCAAAGCCTCCATCTGGGGGATGCAGAGAACATCTCGAGTGCGATCCCGGCGGATCAGCTCCTCTTGCTCCAGCTTAGACAGAACGCGAGTGACCGTTTCCCGAGCCAGGCCACTGAGGCTGCTCAGCTCCCGATGGGGCAAGTTGGGGATCTCTACACCACTCCGGCTAACCCGGCCACGAGATTCGGCCAAGAACAGCAGGATATCGGCAACACGGGCCGTACTGCTGGCCTCGCGCAACTGCAGACGACGGTTGATCTGCCGCAAGCGGCGCGACATGAGCTGAGCAAGGCGGATGCTGGCCTGAGGATCAGAAGCCAAAAAAGCCAGAAAGTGCTGGGCCGACAGACAACCGACTTTGGTGGCGGTTAGAGCTACAACGTCGGTAGAGCGAGGTGCTTCATCCAAAGCAGCCATTTCCCCGAAGATTTCCCCTGGACCAAGAATGGTGAGGGTGATCTCCCGGCCTTCGAGATCATGGGTGCGAATCTTGACCCACCCTTCCAGGATGAAATAAACGGCGTTACCCCAGTCATTTTGTAACAAGATGGCCTGATTGACTGGGTGGGAGCGCAACGACATTTGCCCGGCCAGCGGCTCTAGCCTCTCAGGAGGAAAGCCCTCGAACAGGAGCATCAGGCGAAGGTCATCTGGAGTTACATCGCTCACCGTGGGATCCTCCTGCACGTGGTCAGTTCTGGTCGAGTGGGATGGGAAAAGGGTGGGCCTGCACAGACACGTCAACATGCCCCTCAGCCTACCGTCTCTCTCAGGTCTATGGCCCGCCGAGGCGAACTGCGTACCAATAGGACAGAGCTTTAGACCCAATTTTGACCTCTACTTTGGAAAGGGATCCCTGCCCAAAAAAGCTGCTGCCATCCTCTAGCCCAGAAACGGCAAAATCCATCTTGCTGATAGCAATTTTCTCGAGTTTGTGCAGTTTGAGTCGAGATCTAGACCTGCTGAAGTTGAGATGGCCAATCTTGGCTGGTATCCAAAACCTTTAAAAAAGGCCGTTCCGAATCGGAAAAATCCTGCCAGTGGGCCTGCTGTTGGGAGAGCATCTCGGCGGTGGCATCAGCAATGTCGGCAGAGTGCTGCTGATCTCCATCGCTGGAACCAGCTGGGGCCAAGAGGGGTTGAGGAGCTGGGCTGCGGCGTTGCAGGCGCTCCCGCAAAACAGGTTCAGGGGCGTAGCAGTGGAGGATGCGCAGTGGGATCCCTTGGCGTTGGGCCTGATCAATGGCCATCCCCCGCAGGGCTTGCCGGTCAAACTTGGCGTCCAGAATCACGGTGTAGCCTTCCTGGGCCAGCTCTACTCCCAACTGCACCAAGCGGCGGTAGGTTTTATCGGTCATCTCCGGGGTATAAACCTCCGGCCCCCCCCGTTGCCGCAGAGGGATCCCGGCCAAATGCTTGCGCACCGCATCGGAGCGAATGTGAATGGCCCCCCGCTGACGGGCCAAGTGACGGGCCACCGTGCTTTTGCCGGATCCCGACAATCCTGACATCAGGAACAATTGCCCCTGCTTGGGGAGGGTGTATTCCCAGGCAAGACGGTAATAGCGGGCGGCGGTACTGAAGGCCGTGGCCTTAGCTTCCTCTGTTGCCGTGGGATCCTCCAGCAAAAAAGAGGCGACCTTGGCCCGCACGTAGGCTTGGCGGTTGAGATAAATAGGCAAGATCTTCAGCCCTTCCCAATCTCCGGTTTCTTCCAGGTAAGTGTTCAAATAGACGTTTCCCAGATCGGGGCGATGGCGGGCATCCAGATCCATCACCCCATAGGATACGTCGTACATGACATCCACAAAGCGGAAGGCTTCGTTGAACTCGATGCAATCAAAAAGCAGGATCTTCCCTTCCCAAAAACAGATGTTGCCCAGGTGTAAATCTCCGTGGCATTCGCGAATGTGGTTTTGTTCTATTCTTTGTTGAAACAGCTCCTGCCGCTCAGCAAAAAAGCGATCGGTGTAGGCTTGGGTTTCTCGATATTGCTGAGCTGTTTGTGGGCCGCCGACGTAGCGCTGGGTTTGGGCGTAATTCTCGTCAAAGGCTTCTCGCACCCGTTCTGGCCGGCCAAAGCTGCGGATGTAGTCGTTGGTCTCGGTTTGGGCATGAAACGTCGCCACCACCCGCCCCAGCTCCTCCATCAAGGACGGCGTTAGCTCTCCCCGCTCAAACAGGTTGCTGAACAGTTGCTCTTGGGGAAATTGCCGCATTTGCAGAGCGTATTCTATGGGCTCGCCGCTGCTGTTGAACTGAAATCGGCCATCGGTCTGGACAATGGGCAACACTTGCAGATAAAGGCCGGGAGCACCGCGCTGGTTCATGCGCAGCTCTTCTTGGCAAAAGTGGCGCCGCCTCTCCAGGGTGGTGAAGTTCAAAAAGCCAAAGTCCAAAGGCTTTTTCACTTTATAGGCATAGTCGCCTGTCAGCAGAATATAGGAAATGTGGGTTTGAATAAGCCGAATGGGATCCTGTACCGGATGAGGGTAGAAGGCGGGATCCAGCATCGCTTGGATCAAGGGGGGCAGGTGGGTATCGACCATGAAAAACGATAGAGATGGAAAAAGGGCTTGGACGGGGATCCCTACCTTCTGCCAACAGAGCAGACTCTCCTATTCCCCAAAGGGCAAGGCGGCTTCCTGAGGGGAAAGACGAATAAGGCTGATCCCCTGCTGAATTAGCGTATCTTGAGCAGCGCTGGAAAGGGCGTAGGGCCAGACCAGATATTTGGTGTTGATGTAGTCTTGTCCGCGCTTGGCCAGGTTTACCTGTTCCGAGAGCATGCGCACGTCTGGCCCGCGGCTGATGGTGGCTTCGGCCCGGCGAATGCGCTGCATCAGTTGGCTGAACAGCTCTTGGGGCTGCTGCACAAACACCACAATGGCCAAGTCACAGGGGTTGTAATAGTTGCCGATGCCGCAGAGGAGCAGGGCTTCACTGGAGAGAACAAGGGTTTCTTGATCCCCCAGAGCCACCACCGGATACAGAAAGGTGCGCACATCCTCCAGTTGCCAGTGGTTAAAAGAGTGGCTATCTACCTCCCCCCGCACCCAAGAGGAGATGGCAGGAAAAACTGCTTCGCTCAACAGTCGATAGGCCGTCTGGGGTCGCCCTAGCCAGCAGAGGGCATTTTCGTAGAAGCTCTCGTTCTCCAGCAGGTGGGGGGTGAGAGGAGCAACCATGGGCAGATCCTCAACGGGCTTTCTCCAGCATGCCTACTGGGGGATGGTTAAGGCAATTTTGCCCAGAACGGATCCCTGCTCCAGCAACCGGTGGGCGGCAGCCGCTTCGGCCAGAGGAAAGGTATGGCTGAGCTGGATCCGCAGTTGGCCTTGGTCGATGAGGCGGGCACATTGCCTGAGGATTTCCGCCTGATTTTGTTGGGCGTTGGTCAGGCTTTTCAGCATCGGGGTGAGCATCAGCTCAAATCCCACCCGCAAGTTGCGGTCGCGGGCCACCCGCCAGTCCGTCTCCGGAGCCGGAGCCAGCAGGGTGACGATATCTCCGTACACGCGCACTGCGGGGAAGGTCTGCTCCAACACCGCGCCGCCCAAGGTATCCAGGGCAAGATCCACCCCCTCCCCCCCTGTCCAGTCCAAAACGGCGCGCACAAAGTCTGTCTGCCGGTAGAAGATGGGCAAGCCGGCGCCTAGGGAACGGACAAACTCCGCCTTTTCCGGGGTGCTCACGGTGGTGGCCACTTTGGATCCCCGTAGACGGGCCAGTTGAATGGCCACATGGCCAACTCCACCCGCTCCCCCGTGGATGAGCACACTTTGGCCGGCCTGGAGACGTCCCCGGTCGTACAGCGCTTCCCAGGCGGTGATCAGCACCAGCGGGGCAGCGGCAGCTTCTGCAAAGCTCAGAGTTCTGGGCTTGGGGGCCACAAAACGCTCGTCCACCACGATCAGCTCAGCGTAATTCCCCGCCTGCTTGCCCAGACCCCCGTGGCAGAAGTACACCTCGTCTCCCACCGCAAAGTGCCTAACTCCGGATCCCACAGCTTCCACAATGCCGGCACCGTCACACCCCAAAATGGCCGGCATCTCTTCTGGATAAAAGGTGCCCCGTCGCCGCAGCTTGGTGTCGATGGGGTTGACGCCGGCTGCTCTCAGGCGGATGCGCAGCTCCCGCTCACCGCGAATCTGAGGTTCAGGTACTTCTCGAAGCTGCAGAACCTCTGGCCCGCCGGGCACACTCATGACTACGGCTTTCATGCGCTCAAGTTGATCAGTTCCAGTTGGATTGAACCGCTCAAAGGATGCAAGGTAGAGTTTGTTCCAGTGGTGAGGAGATTGGCGGTGTTGCTTTGCAACACTGCGGAGTCTTGCAGACGCTCTCCGTCCATTCTAGAGTCAGGCGTTACGCTACACCCCCAGCTCAAAGCCCCCATTGGGCGGAAAGGGCTGTGTCGAGAAATTCCCGAATTAGGGGCAGCACTTGTTCCCCATGCAAGGCAGGGATGGCGTGGCTGGCGCCGGGCAAGATCTTGAGCTGAGCCCCAGGGATCCCTTCTGCGTAGGTTTGGCAGTGCCAGAGGGGAATGGTGTCGTCCTGTTCGGCGGCGATCACCAGTGTGGGGGCCTGAATGTGTTGGAGATAACGTTCAACCGTATCGACGGCAGCTTGCGGGCGCAGACGTTGTCGAAGAAATTGCCGAGCGACTGGCTGTTGGCGCAGGGATCCCCGCAACCACAAGAGCTGGGCCAGTTGGTCTTCCCAATGCCACCAGCGGGCCAAGGGGGTGATCGCCCGCAGCAACCAATCTACCCAAGCGCTTTCCCAAAGCAAGGGCCGCAGATGGTTGTAGCGTCTCACAAAGCCGTCGTCGCGGATCCCGGCAGGAGCCAACAAGACCAATCCCCTCAGCGGATACCGTACTGCATAGGCCGCTGCCACCCATCCCCCAAAGGAATGGCCCACCAAAACCGGAGCAGGTAGGCCCAGCGTTTGGACAAATCCGCGCACAAACTCCACTTCTGCAGCGATGTCGTAGCGCAAAGCCGGTTGGCCGGACTGCCCGAACCCCAGCAAATCTAAGGCAATGCAGCGATACTCGTCTCCCAGCTCTTGCATCAGCGGCCACCAGTTGGCGTGAGTGGCCATAAAGCCATGCAGAAACAGCAGTGGGATCCCCTTTCCCCACTCTCGATAGGCAGCCCAACAGGACTCTGCCCCTGCGATGCTCAGCCCTTTCAATTCCACCCTGTGCAGCGGGATCCCTTGAACGCGGGCTTGTAACTCTGCCAAGCGCTGGGCCAGGGGGAGTCGTTCCAACAGCGTTTGCCTGGTCATCGGCTTGGGGTCAGTAGACACAGACAGATTCAGCAGATGCAGTTTCTTCCGGAGCAGCATTGGCTACAGCGAATGCACCTATACGGAAATATCTCTCGTATCTCTTTGAACAGGGATCCTGCTCAATCCACCGGAATCTACCTGGGATCCCATCAACTCGGAAAAGGCCGTAACGCATCGCAACTTAGCCGATCAACTGCAAATGGGGCGGGGGAGTTTTCAGCCAGTCTTGGCGGGTCAGCAGCCCTTGGAGGAAGCGGGTGGCTGCCTGCGATTGATAGCGCTCTGGGTTAAAAGCCAGCCAGAGGGTACGCCGTATCTGCAGCCCTTCCACCACCAGCTTTTGGAACCGTCCCTGTTCCACATCGGATCCCACTGCCACCATGGACAGAAAGGCCACCCCCAACCCCGCCTGGACGGCATTTTTGATCGCCTCAATCGAGCTGAGCTCCAGCCGCACATTCAATTGGGCCGGGTTAATGCCGTGGCGATTCAGTACCCGATCGATGGTTTGCCGGGTGGACGACTGGGGATCCAAGGTGATGAAGGGCAAAGCCAGCAGATCCACAAGCGCAGGAGAGTCGATGGCACAGCCGGGGGCACCGACCAACACATATTCATCTTCCGCCAGAGCCATCACCTTCAAGTGCCGCTGCAGCTCAAAGGGGATCTCCCCGCCAACAATGGCCACGTCCAATTGGCCGTCCACCAACTTCTGGGCAATTCGCCGCGTGGATTGCACCAAGAGCTGCACGGAAATTTGTGGGTAGCGGCGGTGATATTGGGCGATCAAAGAAGGCATTACATAGGTGCCCACCGTTTGGCTGGCCCCCAAAACCAGATGCCCCCGCTCCATTTCTTGCAAATCCGCCAGCGCCTCGATGGTTTCACGGCACAGCTTGAGGATGCGCTCGCTGTACTGCAGCAGCACTTTCCCGGCATCCGTCAACTCCACCTTGCGCCCACTGCGGTCGAACAGCACCACTCCCAACTGTCGCTCCAAGTTCTGCACTTGCAAGCTGACGGCAGGCTGGGAGACAAACAGGCTATCGGCAGCACGGCGAAAACTACCCTGCTGGGCAATTGCCCGCACAATGAGGAGCTGATCTAAGGTAAATGGCAACTCATCCGCCATAGGGAACTCCAAACCCCACAGTGGGATCCCTTACGTTTCCCTGAAAAGCTGGGCAGCCCGCGTTTGGAAACCCACACGAGATCATCATAAACAAGGGAGAAATCCCAAGAGAACGGTTCAACCCTTTCCCGGCAGCTCGGCTCTGAGGGGTGACCAACCAAGATGTGGAGAGGAAAGCTCAGAATCTTCAGGCTGTTTCACTGCCCTTCGGAGCAGCTATGCCCACAATACCTACCTGATACATTTACGCTGAACACTGCTGAACATCACTGTTCAACTATGCAGCGATAGCATTCTGTTTGTTTCCAAAC